>CAMFLJ010000186.1 GCA_945957335.1 uncultured Actinomycetes bacterium
GTGCAGATGTGGGTCGTGCCCGACAACCAGGGCCTGCCCCCGGGCTACGAGCAGAAGGACGTCACCGAGGCGCTCGAGGCCGGTGGGCTGGTGGCGGTGGCCGGCGGCGAGGGCAGTGGTGCGGCCATCCACATCAACCAGCGCGACGCGGTGCTGTGGGCCGGCTGGCTGAAGCCGGGCGAGGAGGTCGTGGTGCCCGACGCCGCGCACGCCCACCTGTTCGTGGCCCTCGGCTCGGCCGAGCTCGACGGCGCCGGTGCGCTGGAGCAGGGCGACGCCGTGCGCCTCACCGAGGCCGGCTCGCCGCGCCTCGTGGCCGGCCCGGAGGGCGCCGAGGTCCTGATCTGGGCCACCGCGTGACCGGGCGGTGGGCCGGTCGCCGGTAGCCTCGCCGCCGTGACCGAGCCCACCGCGCCCGCCGACGTCGACGAGGTGTCCGCCGCGCTCGCGGCCGAGGGCTACCTCGCCGACGAGGGCCTGGCCACCTCGATCTTCCTCGCCCTCACCCTGCGCCGCCCGCTCCTGCTCGAGGGCGAGCCCGGCGTCGGCAAGACCGAGGTCGCCAAGGTGCTCAGCCGCTGGACCGGCGGCGAGCTGATCCGCCTCCAGTGCTACGAGGGGCTCGACGCCTCCCAGGCGCTCTACGAGTGGGACTACAGCCGCCAGCTGCTGCACCTCCGCGCCGCCGAGGCCGTGGGCCAGGCCGGCACCGACCTCGACGCCCTCGAGGACGAGCTCTACACCGAGCGGTTCCTCGTCCGTCGCCCCCTGCTCCAGGCCATCGCCCACGGCGACGGCCCGCCGCCGGTGCTCCTGGTCGACGAGGTCGACCGGGCCGACGACGAGTTCGAGGCGTTCCTGCTCGAGGTGCTGGCCGACCACTCGGTCACCGTCCCCGAGCTGGGCACCTTCCGGGCCGAGGTGCCGCCGGTGGTCGTCATCACCTCGAACCGCACCCGCGACGTCCACGACGCCCTCAAGCGCCGCTGCCTCTACCACTGGGTCGAGCATCCCGACCTCGAGCGCGAGGTCGCCATCGTGCGGGCCCGGGTGCCCGAGGCCGGCGAGCAGCTCGCCCGCCAGGTCGCCGCCCTCACCGAGGCGCTCCGCGAGCTCGAGCTCTACAAGCCGCCGGGCGTGGCCGAGACCATCGACTGGGCCCAGGCCCTGGCGGTGCTGGGCCGGGGCACCCTCGACGCCGGCACCGTGTCGGCCACCCTCGGCACGGTGCTCAAGTACCGCGAGGACGCCGACCGGGTCCGTCGTCACGGGCTCGACGAGCTGGTCGAGGCCGCCCGCACCCGGGCCGGCTGAGGCCGCCGTGGCCCCCTCGCTCGCCGACGTCGGGGAGCCCGGCGCGGCCGGTGCCGCAGTCCACGCGTTCCTCGACGAGCTGCGCCGCTCGGGGGTGGCCGTGCCCGTGGGCTCGGCCCTGCTCTACGCCGAGTCGCTCGCCCGCCTCGATCCGTCGCCCGCCTCGCTCTACTGGGCCGGGCGGGCCACCCTCGTGCACGGCCCCGAGGAGCTCGGCCCCTACGACGACGCGTTCTCCCGCTTCTGGCTGCGGCGGGCGGCGGCCGGGGGCGAGGAGCCGGCCGAGCAGGAGTCGATCACCCTCGCCACCGACGACCCCGAGGGGCCCGAGCCCCCCGAGGCCGACGCCGACGAGGACGCCGGCCCGGAGCAGACCCTGCGCTTCAGCCGCACCGAGGTGCTCCGCGCCCGGGACTTCGCCTCGCTCGACGCCGGCGAGCAGGCGGAGGTGAACCGGCTCATGGCCGACCTGCGCCTGGCCGGCTCGTTGCAGCCGTCGCGCCGACGTCGGCCGTCGCACCGCACCAGCGGCCGTCCCGACCTGCGCCGCACGGTGCGGGCCTCGCTGCGCACCGGCGGTGAGCCCGTGCGCCGGATGACGACCGAGACGTCCACCCGACCCCGCCGCGTGGTGCTGCTCGCCGACGTGAGCGGCTCGATGGAGCCCTACAGCCGTGCCCTCGTCCGCTTCGCCCACGTGGCCGTGGCGGCCCGGGCCCGGGTCGAGGCGTTCACCCTCGGCACCCGGCTGACCCGCCTCACCCGCGAGCTCACCACCCGCGACCCCGACCTCGCCCTCGAGCGGGCCTCGGCGGCCGTGCCCGACTGGTCGGGCGGCACCCGCCTGGGCGAGGCGCTGCGCCGGTTCAACGACCAGTGGGGCGTCAGGGGCTTGGCCCGCGGTGCGGTCGTGGTGATCCTGTCCGACGGGTGGGACCGCGGTGAGCCCGAGGAGCTGGCCGAGCAGATGGCCCGCCTGGGCCGGGTCGCCCACCGCATCGTCTGGGTGAACCCGTTGAAGGCCTCGCCGGGCTACGAGCCCCTCGCGCGTGGGATGGCCGCGGCGTTACCCTTCGTGGACGAGTTCGTCGAGGGCCACTCGCTCGACTCCCTCGAGGAGCTGGCCCGCATCATCGCCGTCGACCGACCCCCCACCCGGAGGTGAGCCAGTGAAGGAGATCATGAACGACCTCGACCGCTGGCGCGCCCAGGGCAGGCGCGTGGCGATCGCCCGCGTGGTCGACATCGAGGGCTCCGGCCCCCGCCTCCCCGGCGCCGCCATGGCGGTGGCCGACGACGGTGAGGTCGCCGGCTCGGTGTCGGGCGGCTGCGTCGAGGGCGCGGTGGTGGGTGAGGCGCTCGACATCCTCACCACCGGCGACCGCCGCCTGGTCACGTTCGGCTACAGCGACGACGAGGCCTTCGCCGTGGGCCTCACCTGCGGCGGCACGATCCACCTGTTCATCGAGCCCCTCGACTGGTAGGCCCGGTGCCCGACTCGATCTACGACCTCTGGCACGCGGCCGTCACCGACCACCGCCCGGTGGCTCTGGCGACCGTCGTCGAGGGCCCCGGCACCGGCTCGAAGGTGCTGGTGGGCGACGGCATCGAGCCCGTCGGCACCCTCGGCAACCCCGACCTCGACCGGGTCGTGCTGCGCGACGCGGTGGGCGAGCTCGCCGCCGGCACCAGCGGCGTGCGCCACTACGGCGCCCACGGCGAGGCCCGCGAGGACACCGTCTCGGTGTTCATCGAGACCTTCGCCCCGCCGCCCCACATGCTGATCTTCGGTGCGGTCGACTTCACCGCCGCCCTCGTGCGGGTGGCCAAGGTGATGGGCTACCGGGTGACGGTGTGCGACGCCCGCGAGGTCTTCGCCACCAAGAAGCGCTTCCCGCAGGCCGACGAGGTCGTGGTCGACTGGCCCCACCGCCACCTGGCCGGGGTGGGCGGGTCGCTCGGGCCCCGCGACGCCGTCTGCGTCCTCACCCACGACCACAAGTTCGACGTGCCGGCCATCAAGGCCGCGCTCGACACGCAGGTCGGCTACCTGGGCGCCATGGGCAGCCGCCGCACCTGCGCCGAGCGGCTCGAGCGGCTCGAGGCCGACGGCGTCGACATGGAGGCCGTGCGGGCCCGTCTCCACGCCCCGATCGGCCTCGACCTCGGGGGCCGCACGCCCGAGGAGACCGCGGTGGCGATCTGCGCCGAGATCATCGCGGCCCGCACCGGCCGCCCGTCGGCGTCGCTCTCGACCACCGACGGCGCCATCCACTGACACCGGGCCCCGGACGCGAACCTGCCCGCGGAGCGCACGCCGGGGCGTGCCGTTCGCGGGCAGGATCGAGACGGTTGGGAGACGGCTAGGAGAGGCCGGACTCCTCGAGCGCCCGGCGGACGAGCACGCGGGCCAGGTGCTCGCGGTACTCGGGCGAGGCGTTGATGTCGCCCTGGGGCTCGGTGCCCTCGGTGGCCCGCTCGGCCGCCTCGGAGGCGTTGGAGCCACCGTTGACGGCGTCGACCACGCCGGACGCCACCAACGGGGTGGAGCCCATGTTCACCAGCGCCACACCGGTGTGGCCCTCGGCCCGCACCGCGGCGACGCCGACGATGGCCCAGTCCTGGGCCCGGCGGTTGAACTTCTGGAACGACCAGCCGAGCGTGTCGAGCTTGGGCACCCGGACCTCGGTGAGCAGCTCGTCGGGCTCGAGGGCCGACTCGAGGAAGCCGGTGAAGAAGTCGGTGGCTGCGATCTCGCGCTCGCCGTTGGGGCCCTTGGCCACCAGGGAGCCGCCGAGCGCCAGCAGCACGGCCGGCAGGTCGGAGGCGGGGTCGGCGTGGGCCAGCGAGCCGCCGAGGGTGCCGCGGTGGCGGACCTGCGGGTCGCCGACCTCGCCGGCGGCGTGCGAGAGCAGCGGCACGGCCTCGGCGAGCAGCGGGTCGGTCTCGAGGTCGCGGTGGCGGGTGAGCGCACCGATGGCGATGTGGTCGCCGGCGTCGCGCACGTAGCGCAGGTCGTCGAGGCGGCCGACGTCGACGAGCACCGACGGCACGGCCAGGCGGAGCTTCATCATCGGCAGCAGCGAGTGGCCGCCGGCCAGCAGCTTGGCCTCGTCACCGTGCTCGGTGAGCAGGGCGATGGCCTCCTCGGCGGAGTCGGCGCGCTGGTAGTCGAACGCGGCCGGGATCACGAGCCGGCCTCGGCCGCGGCGAGGACTGCCTTCACGATGTTGTGGTAGCCGGTGCAGCGGCAGAGGTTGCCCTCGAGGCCCAGGCGGACCTCCTGCTCGGTGGGGCTCGGGTTCTCGTCGAGCAGCGACACCGCGGCCATCACCATGCCCGGCGTGCAGTAGCCGCACTGCAGGCCGTGGTTCTCCTGGAACGACTTCTGCATCGGGTGCAGCTCGTCGCCGTCGGCGAGGCCCTCGATGGTGGTGACCGACAGCCCGTCGGCCTGCGCCGCGAGCATCGTGCACGACTTCACCGACTCGCCGTCGACGTGCACGGTGCAGGCACCGCACGACGAGGTGTCGCAGCCGATGTTGGTACCCGTCAACCCCAGCTGCTCGCGCAGGAAGTAGACGAGCAGGGTGCGCGGCTCGGCCTCGGCCGTGCGCTCGACACCGTTGACCGTGAGCGTGATCTGCATGCTCCCCCTCGAAGCGACCTGTGTTCGCAGCGGGGGCGAGCGTAGCCGAGGACCTCGGCCCGGGCGGCCGTCGGGCCGCCGGGTGGGCCTAGGCCGTGGGCATCTGGTCGGCGACGCTGAACGGCAGCTGCCACGCCTCGTCGGAGGAGCCGTCGATGGCGAGGCGCCAGGTGTAGGTGGCGCCGGGGGTGAGGGGCAGCCCGTTGAAGCTGATGACCACCGGGACGTTCACGGGCTGCGACTCCGGCCACCCCTGCGGCGGGGCGGCGGTCACCTCGCCGTTGACCAGCACCGGCACGTCGCCCGCCATCACCGGCATGCGCTCGGGGTCGAGCAGCTCGCACACCCACGACAGCGGCCGGCCGGCGCTGCTCATCGGCACGCTGACCACGAACGCCAGCGCCAGGGGCTGGGGCTGGGGGGCGATCACGGCGATGCCGCCGCCGAGGACGCTGAGCTTGCCGTCGGCCACCTGGGCGGCGTCGGCCAGGAGCATGGTGACGGTGAGGTCGCCTTCGGGCTGGGCGGGATCGTGAGCCATGGGCCCACCCTAGCGACGGGTGGTTGACTGATCGGCGTGACCGACCGGCCCGACCGCCCCCGCCTCGTGGCCGCCGTGCTCGCCGCCGGCGGGTCGTCGCGCTTCGGTGACGGAGCCAAGCAGCTGGCCCCGTTCCGGGGTCGGCCGCTGGTGAGCTGGGCCGTCGAGGCGGCGGTCGAGTCGGGCGCGTTCGACCTCGTGGTGGTGATCGGCGGCGCGGTCGACCTCGCCCCCGCGCTGCCGCCCGGGGTGCTGCTGGTCGACAACCCCGAGTGGGCCTCCGGGCAGGCCACGTCGCTGGCCGTGGCGGTCGAGGCCGCCCGCGTCGGTGGGTTCGACGCCCTCGTGGTGGGCCTCGGCGACCAGCCGTTCGTCGGTCCCGAGGCGTGGCGGGCGGTGGCGACCGCCGAGCTCGGCACGCCGATCGTGGCCGCCAGCTACGAGGGCCGCCGGGGCAACCCGGTGCGGCTCGGGCGCGAGGTGTGGGACGACCTGCCGACCGAGGGCGACGAGGGTGCCCGTCGGCTCATGGCCGGGAGGCCCGAGCTCGTCGGCGAGGTAGCGTGCCCCGGCAACGCCGCCGACATCGACACCCGCGAGGAGCTCGACCGATGGAGCTGACCAACACCTTCGACGTGAGCGTTCCCGTCGACACCGCCTGGGCGGTGCTCACCGACGTGGAGCGCATCGCGCCGTGCCTGCCGGGTGCGCAGCTGCAGGAGATCGAGGGCGACGAGTACCGCGGCATCGTGAAGGTCAAGGTCGGCCCGATCACCGCGCAGTACAAGGGCAAGGCCACCTTCATCGAGAAGGACGACGTGAACCACAAGGCCGTGCTCGACGCCTCCGGCCGTGACACCCGCGGCCAGGGCAACGCCAGCGCCACCATCACCGCCCAGCTCGAGCCGTCCGGCGACGGCACCCACGTCACCGTCACCACCGACCTCACCGTCACCGGCAAGGTCGCCCAGTTCGGCCGGGGCGTGCTCGCCGACGTCAGCGCCAAGCTGCTCGGCCAGTTCGTCGACAACCTCGAGCAGACCGTCCTCACCGACGATGCGCTCGCGGCCGCAGAGGTCGTCACCGAGGCCGAGGCCGTGGTCGCCGAGGCGGCCGAGGCCGACGCCGTCGAGGAGATCGTCGAGGCTGTCGAGGAAGCGGTCGAGGCCGTCGAGCTCGTCGGCGCCGAGGACGAGCAGGGCATCGTCGACCCCGAGGCGGTGGTGGCCGCCGAGATCAAGGTCGAGCAGGCCGTCCGCAAGATCGACATGCCCGAGCCCGAGGCCATCGACCTGCTCGAGCACGCCGGCTCACCGGTGCTCAAGCGGGCCGTCCCCGTGGTGGGCGTCATCGTGGCCGTGCTCGTGCTGTGGCGGCTCCTGCGTCGACGGAAGTGACCGACGCGGCCGACGAGCGGGCCCGCGTGGCCGAACTGCTCGGCCGGCCGCCGATGGGCGAGTTCGAGGTGGTGGTGCGCGCCCCGTCGGGAGACCCTGCGGTGCTGCGCAACGCGCCGCTGATGCCCGACGGCACCCCGATGCCCACCCGCTACTGGCTGTGCGACCCCGCGCTGCGCTCGGCCATCGGCACCCTCGAGAGCGAGGGCGGTGTGAGGGAGGCCGAGGCCACCGTCGACCCGCAGCGCCTCGCCGCCGCCCACGCCGCCCACGCCGCCGAGCGCGACGCCGCCCTGCCGACCGGTCACACCGGACCGGTGCCCTTCGGTGGCGTCGGCGGCACCCGCGAGGGCGTGAAGTGCCTGCACGCCCACTACGCCAACTGGCTCGTCGGCGCCGACGACCCGGTGGGCGAGTGGGTGCACGAGCAGCTCCTCGTCCGCGACCTCATGCCCGCCTCCGCTCCCGCCAGGATCCAACCGTGAGCCGATCGTTCCCCTCGGGCTCCACCCCCGCCCGATCCGCTCCGACCCCCGCCCGATCCGCTCCGACCCCCGCCCGAT
>CAMFLJ010000187.1 GCA_945957335.1 uncultured Actinomycetes bacterium
GGTCTCGCCCACCTGCTTGAACCACTTGGTGATCGTGCCCTCGGTGACCGACTCACCGAGTTGGGGCAGCTGGATCTCGGCCATGGGGCGGGTTCCTCCGGGAAGGGCTCGGGGTGTTCGGGGGGTGCTCGTCGGCCGGTCGGACCGGCGCCGGGCGGGAAAGGTGACGGCTCAGCCGTGGAGCGAGCGGCCGGTGAGGGCCAGGACGCTCTCGCCGAAGAGCTCGCTGAACGAGGGGTGGGGCTGGATGAACTGGGCGACCTCTTCGGCGTTGGCCTCCCAGTTGACGGCCAGGTAGGCCTGGCCGAGCTGCTCGGTGACCCAGGGGCCGACCATGTGCACGCCGAGGAGGCGGCCACCGGTGCCGTCGGGGCGCTTCTCGGCGATGATCTTCACCATGCCCTCGGGCTCGCCCACGATGAGGGCGCGGCCGTTGCCGGCGTAGCGGTGCTTGCTCACCACCACGTCGATGCCGGCCTCCTTGGCGGCGGCCTCCGACATGCCGACGAAGCTGACCTCGGGGTGGCAGTAGATGCACCACGGGACCTTGCCGTAGTCGACCGGGACCGGATCCTCGCCGAGGAGGTCCTGGATGACGAGGATGCCCTCGGCGAAGCCGACGTGGGCCAGGGCCGGCGTGTTGATGAGGTCGCCGATGGCGTACACGCCGGGCTCGGCGGTGCGGCACCACTCGTCGACGACCACGTGGCCGCGGTCGCTGACCTCGACCTTCGTCCCGTCGAGGCCCAGGCCGTCGGACAGCGGCCGGCGCCCGACGGAGACGACGACGGTCTGCACGTCGACAGACTCGCCGTCGCCGAACAGCACCTTGGTGCCGCCGTCGTGGTCGTGGGGCTCGTGGCCGTTCACGGTGACGCCGGTGCGCACCTCGATGCCGCGGTCCTTGAACGACTTGAGCACCACGCGGGTGAGGTCGTCGTCGAGGCCGGGCAGGATCTTGGGCAGGGCCTCGAGGATCGTGACGTCGACACCGAGGTCGGACATCATCGAGGCGAACTCGCACCCGATGGCACCGCCGCCGATGACCACCGCGGAGGCGGGCAGCTCCTGGAGCGACAGCAGCTCGTCGGAGGTGATCACCCGCTGGCCGTCGACCTCGAAGCCGGGGATGGTGCGCGGCACCGAGCCCGACGCGAGCAGCACGTGGGTGCCGGTGATCTCGACGTCGCCGGACTCGCCGCCGGTGATCGTCACGAGGTGGTCGGCGTGCAGGGAGCCGATGCCGTCGTAGACGGTGACCTTGCGCCGCTTGAGCAGCCCGGAGAGGCCGGTGAAGAGCCCGTCGATGACCTGCTGCTTGCGGGCCTGGGTGACGGAGAAGTCAAGGGTGGGCTCGTCGGTGGTGAGCCCGAACGTGGCCGCCCCGACGATGGCCCGGCGCACCGCGGCCGTCTCCAGCAGCTCCTTGGCGGGGATGCACCCCACGTGGAGGCAGGTGCCCCCCACCTTGGCCTTCTCGACCAGGGCGATGTTGAGACCGGCGGACGCGCCATAGAGAGCGGCGGCGTAGCCCGCGGGCCCGCCTCCGATGATGACGACGTCGTACTTCTCGGCCGTGGGGACCACCTCCTCGATGCGAACCGTTCGAGCCTACCCACCGGGGCGCGGCCCGCGAGACGGTGGGAACGGCCTGCGGCAGGCGTCACGCGCCACGGCGCTGGCCGGGGGTGGTGGCCTCGTCGGAGGCCCGGACGACGGCCCTACTTGGTGATCATGAACAGCTGGACGGTGGCCGCGGCCAGGATCGCCACGCCACAGGCCAGCGCCAACAGGATCAGCTTCCGGGTGCTCATCGGGCGCCGAGGCTAGCGGGGCGCGGACGCGGTGCCCCCCTCGCGGTGGGCATACCCGGGGGCCGGGAGGTGTTCGGCCCTGTGAGCGGGCCCACCCCACCGAGATCCGACCGGCCCTCGCGCCCCGACGAGGCCGGCCCCCCACCAGGAGAACCCAGTGAAGATCGCCATCAGCGGTGCCAGCGGCCTCATCGGCGGCGCTCTCAGCCGCTCCCTCCGGCTCGACGGCCACGAGGTCCTGCCCCTCGTGCGCCGGCCCGTCTCCGAAGGGGAGTCGGCGGTCCGCTGGGACCCTGCGGCCGGCACGATCGACGCAGCCGCCCTCGAGGGCATCGACGCCGTCGTCCACCTCGCCGGGGCCGGGATCGGCGACCACCGCTGGAGCGACGACTACAAGCGCCAGGTGCTCGAGAGCCGCACCAAGGGCACCGACCTCGTGGCCCGCACCATCGCCGGGCTCGACCGCCCGCCGTCGGTGCTCGTCAGTGGCTCGGCCATCGGCTTCTACGGTGACACGGGCGACACCGCGGTCGACGAGGGCGCCCCGGCCGGCAACGACTTCCTCGCCGACGTCTGCCGGCTGTGGGAAGACGCCACCACCCCGGCCGAGGAGGCCGGCATCCGCGTGGCCCACCTCCGCACCGGCATCGTCCTCAGCCCCGACGGCGGCGCGCTGGCCAAGCTGCTGCCGCTGTTCCGGTTCGGCCTCGGCGGGCGCATGGGCTCGGGTCGCCAGTGGTGGAGCTGGATCAGCCTCGACGACGAGGTGGCGGCGATCCGCTGGCTGCTCGACCACGAGGTCTCCGGCCCGGTCAACGCCACCGCCCCCGAGCCGGTCACCAACGCCGAGATGACCAAGGTGCTGGGCTCGGTGCTGCACCGCCCCACCCTGCTCCCGGTGCCGAGCTTCGGCCCCAAGCTGCTCCTCGGCGGCGAGCTCGCCGACGCCCTGCTCTTCACCAGCCAGCGCGTGGTGCCCGGCGTGCTCACCGAGCAGGCGTTCCCGTTCGCCCACACCACGCTCGAGGCCGCGCTGCGGTCGTTGCTCGACCGCCCCGCCGCGGCCTGAGAGGATCGTGGGCATGACCTCGACCGACGCGCCCGCGCGCAAGGTGTCCGTGAGCCGCGTGATCGCCGCCGACTCCGCCACCATCTTCGACGTGCTCGCCGACCCGGCCCAGCACCCGATCATCGACGGCTCGGGCACGGTGAAGCAGGCCAAGGGCAACCCCGAGCGCCTCCACATGGGCGCCCGGTTCGGGATGGCGATGAAGATGGGCGTGCCGTACTCGGTCAAGAACACGGTGGTCGAGTTCGACGAGGGCCGGCTGATCGCCTGGCAGCACTTCGGCAAGCACCGCTGGCGCTACGAGCTCGAGCCCGTCGAGGGCGGCACCCGCGTCACCGAGACCTTCGACTGGTCGACGGCCATGAGCCCGTGGTTCATCGAGAAGATGGGCTACCCGGAGAAGCACCCGGCCAACATGGAGAAGACGCTCGAGCGGCTCGACGCGCACGTCACCGGCGGCGGGGCGCCCGGGAGCTGACAGGCGTGGCCGACGACGCCTTCGCCGCCCTGCTCCCGCTGGGCTGGGACGACGGCTGGGCTGCGGCGTTGGCCGACGTCGGGCCCGAGGCCCGGCCCGCCCGGGTGCTGCAGCACCACGGCGCCGGCCTGGTGCTGGCGTTCGACGACGGGCCGCGGACCGTGATGTTCACCGTGCGGCTCGACCCCGAGCCGACGGTGGGCGACTGGGTCGCCGTGGTCGACGACGAGGTCGTCACCGTGCTCCCCCGCCGCTCGCTGCTGCGCCGCCGTGCCACCAGCGGGGGCGAGCAACAGCTCGCCGCCAACGTCGACCGGCTGCTGCTCGTGTGCGGGCTCGACCGGCCGGTGAAGGACGGGCGCATCCAGCGCGGCACCGCGATCGCCCACGACGCAGGGGCCGAGCCGGTGGTGGTGCTCACCAAGGCCGCCGGCAACGACGTCGACCCGGAGGAGGCGGCCCGCGAGGTCCGCGCCGGCAACCCCGGCGTGCCCGTGCTCGTCACGTCGGTCCGCGAGGGCATCGGCATCGACGACCTCCAGGAGCTGATCGCCGGTCGCTCGGTGGCGTTGCTCGGCGAGTCGGGCGCGGGGAAGTCGAGCATCGTGAACGCGCTCCTCGGCACCGAGGTCGCGCTCACGGGGGAGGTGCGCGAGGGCGACTCGAAGGGCCGCCACACCACCACCACCCGCGAGCTCCACCTCCTGGCCGACGGCGGGGTGCTGATCGACTCGCCCGGCATCCGCGAGGTCGGGCTGGTCACCGAGGCCGAGGCGGTCGAGGACACGTTCCCCGAGATCGCCGAGGTGGCCGAGACCTGCCGCTTCAGCGACTGCTCGCACGAGGGTGAGCCCGGGTGCGCGATCAGGGCGGCGCTCGAGGCCGGGGAGATCGACCCGGTGCGGTTCGAGCGGTGGAAGGCGTACCGGGCCGAGGCCGAGGCCGCCCAGGTGCTGGCCAACCCCGTCGAGGCCCGCAAGGCCGGCAAGCGCTTCGCCAAGATGGCGAAGGAGGCCCAGCGCCGCAAGGGCCGGCGCTGAGAAGGTTCGCCGACATACATCGTCACGAAGCCGGGTAAGGGGTCGCTGCGGGAGAGATCTCTCTGCCGTGAGGGGCTTCGACCCGACATCGCATGGTGACGCCTGTCACACTCGTGGGGTCGGGGCCGGCGGAGGGGCCGGTCGTCTACGACAGGGGGATCGCATGGCACGCAGGCGCCGACCGACGTCTCGACGGCCGCTGGCGTTCGTGCTCGCCGGCCTGCTCCTCGCTCCCCTGGCCCTCGCCGGGTGCGGCGGTGACAGCAGCGGGACGCCGACGCTCACCTGGTACACCAACCCCGACAACGGCGGGCAGAAGACGTTGGCCGCCAAGTGCAGCGACCAGTCCGGGGGCGCCTACCGCATCACCACCCAGGTGCTGCCCAACGACGCCGACTCCCAGCGCGAGCAGCTCGTGCGCCGCCTCGCCGCCCAGGACTCCTCCATCGACCTCATGAGCCTCGACCCGGTGTTCGTGGCCGAGTTCGCCAACGCCGGCTACCTGAAGCCGGTCACCGACCCCGCCGACGTGGCCCAGCTCACCGACGGCGTGCTCGCCGCGGCCACCTCGGCCGCCTACTGGGACGACCAGCTGGTGGCCACCCCGTTCTGGGCCAACACCCAGCTCCTCTGGTATCGCAAGTCGGTCGCCCAGGCGGCGGGCGTCGACCCCACCGACCCGTCGTTCACCTGGCAGAAGATGATCGACACGGCGGTCTCCCAGAACAAGAAGGTCGGCGTCCAGGCCCGCCGCTACGAGGGCTACATGGTGTGGATCAACGCCCTCGTCTCCTCGGCCGGCGGGCAGATCGTCGAGAACCCCGAGCTGGGCAAGGACGCCACACCGTCGATGGCCGGCCCCGCCGGTGACGCCGCCGCCACCATCGTCGGCGGCCTCGCCCGCTCGAGCGCGGCGCCCGCCGACATGTCGACGGCCACCGAGGAGGAGGCCCGCTCGCTCTTCCAGGGCGACAGCGGGGCCTTCATGGTCAACTGGCCCTACGTGTACCAGGCGGCCAAGAGCGCCGTCGCCAGCGGGGCGCTGAGCCAGTCGGTCGTCGACGACATCGCCTGGGCCCGCTACCCCCGGGTCGACGCGTCGACGCCGAGCAAGCCCCCGCTCGGCGGCATCGACCTCGCCATCGGCGCCTACACCAAGCACCCCGACGCCGCCCTCGCCGCGGTGAAGTGCATCACCTCCCTCGAGAGCAACGTCCAGTACATGGTCGAGTCGGGCAACCCCGCCGCCCGGGCCGGCGCCTACGACGACCCGGCCGTGCGCGAGGCCTTCCCGATGGCCGACCTGATCCGGGAGTCGATCAACGACGCCGGGCCCCGACCCACCACGCCGTACTACGGCGACGTCTCGACCTCGGTGCAGCGCACCTGGCACCCCGCCACCTCGGTGCGGGCGCCCGACACACCGGAGAAGACCGACAGCTACATGGCAGAGGTCCTGAGCGGGGAGCGGCTCCTGTGAGCGCCCCGGCGAGGGCCACCTCGGAAGGGGGCACCCCATGACCACGGCCGCCACGCCGGCCGCGGCCGACCTGGCCACCGGCGGCCCACCCGCCGCCGGCCCGTCGGACCGGCTCCGCCACGAGCGACGCCTGGGGCTGCGCCTCTCGGCCCCCGCGTTCATCGTGATGATCCTGGTGACGGCGTACCCGCTCGGCTACGCCCTCGTCCTCTCGCTCTACCGCTACCGGCTCACCGACCCGTCGGGCAAGGAGTTCGTCGGGCTCAAGAACTACGCCACGGTCCTCACCGACCCCATCTGGTGGAGCTCGGTGGGCACCACGGCGATCATCACCGTGGTCAGCGTGCTCATCGAGCTCGTGATCGGCTTCGCCTTCGCCTGGGTGATGTACCGGGTGATCCGGGGCCGCTCGGTCGTGCGCACCGCCATCCTCGTGCCCTACGGCATCATCACCGTGGTCTCCGCCTACGTGTGGCGCTACGCCTTCCAGCTCGACTCGGGCTTCGTGAACCAGTGGTTCGGCCTGGGCGACTTCAACTGGTTCGGCCAGCGCTGGTCCGCCCTCTTCGTGATCACCCTCTCGGAGATCTGGAAGACCACCCCGTTCATCTCGCTGCTGCTCCTGGCCGGGCTGGTGCAGGTGCCCGAGGAGCTGCTCGAGGCGGCCAAGGTCGACGGCGCCACCGCCTGGCAGCGCCTCTGGAAGGTCGTGCTGCCGAACATGAAGGCGGCGATCATGGTGGCGGTGCTGTTCCGCACGCTCGACGCGTGGCGCATCTTCGACAACCCGTTCATCATGACGCAGGGCGCGAGCGACACCGAGACGCTGTCGATCCTCGCCTACCGCCAGAACGTGACGCTGGTGAACCTCGGGGCCGGCTCCGCCGTGTCCGTGCTGCTGTTCCTCACCGTCGTCGTCATCGCCTTCATCTTCATCAAGGGCTTCAAGACCGACCTGTCGCAGGTGAGGGGGGACGAGTAGATGGAAGGCCGCAAGACCAGCAACTGGTGGACCTTCTGGGGCGTGCTCATCCTGTTGTGGGCCGCGTTCCCCCTGGCGTGGATGGTGTCGCTGGCGTTCAAGAGCCCGGCCACCTTCCGCTCCAACGAGCCGTCGTTCCTCCCGAAGGACTGGACCTGGGAGAACTTCAAGACGGTCTTCAGCGACGACCTGTTCACGTCCGCGCTGCGCAACTCCTTCGGCATCGCGGTGATCGCCACCGTGCTGTCGGTGATCGTGGCGATGTTCGCCGCCTACGCCATCGCCCGGCTCGACTTCCGCGGCAAGAAGCTGCTGCTGTCGATGGCGCTCGCCATCGCCATGTTCCCGCAGGCCGCCCTCGTCGGCCCGCTGTTCAACATGTGGCGCAGCATCGGCATCTACGACACGTGGATCGGCCTGATCATCCCGTACCTCACCTTCGCCCTGCCCCTCTCGATCTGGACGATGTCGGCGTTCTTCCGGCAGATCCCGTGGGAGATGGAGCAGGCCGCCCAGGTCGACGGGGCCACCGCGTGGCAGGCGTTCCGGAAGGTGATCGTGCCGCTCGCCGCGCCTGGCGTGTTCACCACCGCGA
>CAMFLJ010000188.1 GCA_945957335.1 uncultured Actinomycetes bacterium
CCACTATCCTCTTCGTCGGCAGCGTCAGATGTGTATAAGAGACAGACCCAGGTGTTCGTGTTCCCGGCCGACCACCAGCGCACCCGGCTCACCCACGCCCTCGAGGTGGCCCAGGTCGCCACCGCCGTGGCCCGCGCCACGGGGCTCAACGTCGCCCTCACCGAGGCCATCGCCCTCGGCCACGACTGCGGCCACGGGCCCGGCGGGCACGCCAGCGAGGACGCCTTCGACCGCTTCCTCCCCGGGGGCTACCACCATGCCCGCTGGGGCGCCGACGTGGTGCTGGCGCCCCTCAACCTCTGCACCGAGACGCTCGACGGCATCCGCAACCACTCGTGGTCGTGCCCCACCCCCGCCACGCCCGAGGGCGCGGTGGTGAGCTGGGCCGACCGGTGCGCCTACACCGCCCACGACCTCGAGGACGCCATCTCCGCCGGCGTCGTCGACCCGGCCGACGTGCCCGCCGACATCGTGGCGGTCCTTGGCGCCACCCGGCGCGAGCAGCTGCACACGCTCGTCACCGCCCTGGTCGACACCATCACCTCGACGGGCGTGGTGGGGATGGACCCGACCACCGCCGACGCCCTCGCCCGCCTCCGTCGCTTCGACTACGAGCACATCTACGACCGGCCCTCGTCCGTCGCCCAGGGCCGGGCGGTGGTGGCGGTGCTGGGTGCCCTGGTCGAGCACCTCGCCGAGCATCCCGACCTGCTGCCCGGCCCGACCGAGGCGGCGGAGGCCGACCCCCTCGGCGCCGCGGTCACCTACGTCGCCGGCATGACCGACCGCTTCGCGTTCGACACCGCGGTGCGCCTGCTCGACTGGCCACCCGACCAGCTCCCGCACGGCATCGACAGCCCGTCCACGACGGCCTCGGGAGCGCGCTGACCCGCCGACCTCGGCAGCTCAGGCCTCGTCGGCCGATCCGGCGTCGGGCCCGGGGTCGGGTGGCCCCACCGGCGTGCGATCGGGCCGCAGCTGGTAGCTCGTCACCGAGGAGGTGCCCATCACCAGCTCGGCGGCCACCGCGGCGAGCAGGCCCGGCACCACGAACCCGGGTTGACCCGTCGTCTCGGCCACGAACATCACCGCCGCCAACGGCACGCGGTAGCCCGCCCCGAGGAACGCGGCCACGCCGATCACGGTGAACAGGCCCGTGTCGAGCTCGTGCAAGGCGCCCCCCACCAGGCGGCCGGTGAGCGCACCGCCCACCACGAGGGGCACGAACAGGCCGCCCACCCCGCCGCCGCCGACCACGGTGGTCGTGGCCGCGCAGCGCACCACCAGCAGGATCGCCACCGCCCACAGGGCGCGCGACGGGTCGAGGGCCCACTCGATGGCCGAGTAGCCGGGGCCGAACGACAGCGGTGAGCCCGTCGCCCAGTTGGACACGAGCACGAAGACGGCGAGCAGCCCGCCGGCGACGAGCACCCTCGACCACGCCGGGGCCACCGCGGCGAGCGCCTTGGCCCGACGGAGGCTCCACGCGAACAGACGGGCCCCGAAGGCGGCGAGCAGGCCCAGGCCGATGGCGGCGAGGAGGTCGCGGTAGGCGAAGGGCACCGGGCCCGAGACGGGGAAGAGCGACTCGGTGCCGTGGAAGGCGGCGAAGGTGAGGTAGCCGGTGGCGGCGCCGACGAGCGACGGCAGCAGCATCCGGCGGGCGAAGTCGTCCTGGTAGGGCACCTCGAGGGCGAAGATCGCCCCGGTGGCCGGCGCCTTGAAGATGGCGGCCACACCGGCGGCCGCGCCGGCCACGAGCAGCACCCGACGGTCGCGGGGGCTCGGCAGACGCCCGGTGAAGCGCCGCACCCAGGCCCCCACCACCGTGCCGGTGTAGATCGAGGGGCCCTCCAGCCCCATCGGGCCACCCAGGCCGAGGGTGGCGACCGCCCCGAGCGTGCGGGCCACGAAGGGCCGGGCCGGGTACGGGTGGGCCTCGTCGTGGAAGCCCACCAGGTACTCGTCGGCCGTCGAGGGGCTCACGCCGCCGCCTCCGCCGACCCACCGCAGCACCACCGCGGTGAGCGCCAGGCCCAGGGCCGGGGCGCCGGCGACGACCCAGAGGGGCAGCTCGACGACGCGCCGCTCGATGCCGAGCACCACCGTGTCGAGCAGCGCCACAGCCGCGCCCGTGACCACCCCGACCACCGCGGCCAGGGCGACGACCTCCCACGTGCGGCGGGCGAGGTCGCCCAGCTCCTCGCGGCGGCCCTCCATCGACGGCCGGTGGCGCCAGGCCCTCATTGCGCCACCACATCAGTTGCCATACCGCAACCATATCGTGCGGAACCGGGATCGCCGAGGCCCGTCGTTCCTACCTTCCTCTTACCTTCGCGGGCGACCACCTCTTACCTGCTGCGCCGATCCTTGGGGCACCATGGGAGCCCGACCGTGACCACCCTCGAGACCCCTCCCCCCGACGCGTCCGGCCGGCCGACCGCTCCCCTGCCTCCCGTGCCCCCGCCCTCACCCTCGGCGCCGTCCCCCGCGGCCCAGCCCCTCCCGCTCCCCCGCACCCCCAAGGTCCGCACCGCCGAGGTGCTCGTCGGGTTCTGGGCGTTCTTCGTCGTCGTGGTCGGCCTGTGGATCGGCCAGGGCGGCGTGCGCGACCTCTCGGCGGGCTGGACCCCCGCCTGGACCTCCATCTCGCAGATCACCGGCCTGCTGGCCTCGGCGCTCGGCCTCGCCGGGCTCGTGCTGGTCGCCCGCCTCCGCTGCATCGAGCGCCGGGCCGGGCTCGACCACGTCTTCGTCTGGCACAAGTGGCTGGGCTCCTCGATGGCCATCCTCGTCGGGCTCCACGTGGGCGCCAGCCTCGTGTACTGGTCCGACGGCCAGAGCCTGTGGCAGTCGCTCGTCGACCTCACGGGCCGCGAGCCCTACATGGCCGGCGCCACCGTCGGCGCCCTCCTCGTCGCCCTCGTCACGATCACCTCCATTCGCTCGATCCGCCGCAGCCTGTCCTACGAGACCTGGTACTTCGTCCACCTGACCGCCTACGTCGGCCTGGCCCTCGCCTTCGCCCACGAGGTCGTGCTCGGCGGGCACTTCACCGGCGGCGGCGCGGCCTGGTGGTTCTGGGTGCTCGCCCACGTCGCCGTCGTCGTCGCCCTGCTGTGGGGCCGGTGGGGCCGCCTGCTCGCGTCGATGGCCCGTCCGCTGCGGCTGACCTCCGTGCAGCCGGTTGCACCCGGCACGGTCGAGATCCGCCTCGCCGGCAAGGGGCTGCGCCACATCGAGGCCGACGCCGGCCAGTTCGCCATCCTCCGACCCCTCGCCGCCCGGCTCTGGTGGCAGGGGCACCCCTTCAGCCTCTCGGCCGAGCCCACCACCGCCGGCCTGCGCTTCACCGTGAAGGACCGCGGCGACGCCTCCCGGGCCATCACCGAGCTGCCCATCGGCACCCGCATCGCCGTCGAGGGCCCCTACGGCGCCCTCACCCCCGACGAGCTCGACCCCCACCGCCGCCTCGTGATGGTGGTCGGCGGCGTCGGCGTGGCCCCGGCCCGCGCCCTGCTGCAGCGCCTCCCCCGCACCGGCCCCGGCGACGGCCCGATCGTGCTGTTCCGGGCCCGCAGCACCGCCGAGCTCGTGCACTTCGACGAGCTGAGGGCCCTCGCCCAGGCCCGGGGCGGCACCGTGCTCACCCTCGTGGGCCCGTCGGCCACGCTCGCCGTGGGCGACCCGTTCAGCGCCGACAGCCTGCGCTCGGCCATCCCCGACGTCGCCGAGCGCCAGGCCTTCGTCTGCGGTCCCGAGCGCCTCATCGCCGCCGCCCGCTCGGGCCTGCGGGCTGCCGGCGTGCCCCACTCCTGCATCCACTTCGAGCGGTCCTGGTGGTGAACCGGTGACCGACGCCCCTCCCCCCCACTCGACCCCCGACCCCCCGTATCCCGTCCAGGGTCAGACCCCCGGCCCCGGCGGGCGTGGGCGGCCGGCGTCACTGGCGCGGCGCGTGGTCCCCGCCGTGGCCATCCTCGGCGCCGCCGGTGGCCTGCTCGTGCTGCTCGACCACCCCGGCAGCGGTGAGGCCGCCGCCGGGACCGGCTCCGGCACCGCGCCCGCCCCGGGCTCGACCACGGCGCCCTCGACCACCCCGACCCCGAGCACCGTTCCCAGCGGCGGCGCCTCGCCGGGCCGCTCGACCACCACCACGGTGCCGGCCACCCCCACCTGCACGGGCACGACCGTCACCGGCGACTCCACCTCCACCCGCTACGGGCCGGTGCAGGTGAAGATCACCGTCGACTCCTCGGGCAAGATCTGCGCCGCCGACGCGGTCGCCTCCCCGAACAACGACCGCAAGTCGCAGGCGATCAACTCGCGAGCCGTGCCCCAGCTCGACCAGAAGGCGGTGGCCGCCGGCAACGCCTCGTTCAACGGCGTCAGCGGGGCCACCATCACCTCCAACGCCTACAAGAAGTCGCTGCAGTCGGCGCTCGACAAGGCCTGACCGTGGAGGTCGTCGGCCGCCACCCGTTCCGGGCCACCCACCCGTGCATGGGCACGATGGCCAGCCTCCACGTGCACGACGAGGCCGACGAGACGGTCCTCGTCGCCGCCGCACAGGCCGTGGCCGCCGAGCTCGACCGCCTCGAGGCGATGTTCTCGACCTTCCGCCGCGACAGCGAGATCAGCCGCACCAACCGCCGTGAGCTGCACCTGCTCGACTGCTCGCCCGAGGTCGTCGACGTCCTCGACGCCTGCACCTGGCTCGAGCACGCCAGTGGTGGCGCCTTCACGGTCCACCCTCCCGACCGGCCCGGCACCATCGACCCGGCCGGCTACGTGAAGGGCTGGGCCACCGAGCGGGCCAGCCGACTGCTCACCGAGGCCGGCCTCGTCGACTGGTACCTCTCGGTCGGCGGTGACCTCCAGGCCCACGGCCACCCCCGGGGTGCCGACCGCTGGGTGTTCGCGGTGGCCCACCCGCTCCAGCCCGGCGAGGTCGTGGCCACCCTGACCGTCGACGACGGGGCCGTGGCCACCTCCGGCACCGCCGAGCGGGGCCGCCACCTCTGGGACGGCCGCACCGGCGAGCGCGCCACCGGCCTGGCGTCGATCACGGTCACCGGGCCCCACCTGGCGTGGGCCGACGCCCTGGCCACCGCGGCGTTCGCCATGGGGAGCGAGGGCGTCGAGTGGGTCGCCGGCTTCGACGGCTACCACGCCCTGGCCGTCGACCTCGACGGGCGGGTGGTGGCCGACCCGGTGCTGGCCGCCCACGCCACCTCCTGAGGCCTCCGGGCCCGTCGTGGCCCGGACGCGACGAAGGGCGGCCCGGAGGCCGCCCTTCGATCAGATCCGGTGGTGGTGCGTCAGTCGACGGGCAGGACGTCGACGAGCTTGCGGCCCTTGCGGGAGCCGAACTTCACCGTGCCCTGGGTGAGCGCGAACAGCGTGTCGTCGCCGCCCTTGCCGACGTTCTCGCCGGGGTGGATGCGGGTGCCGCGCTGGCGCACGAGGATGGTGCCGGCGTTGACGGCCTGGCCGTCGAAGCGCTTCACACCGAGGCGCTTGCTCTGGGAGTCGCGGCCGTTCCGGGTGGAACCGCCGCCCTTGGTCTTCGACATGTCAGCCCTTCTTGATGCCGGTGATCTCGATGGTGGCGTAGTGCTGGCGGTGACCCCAGCGCTTCCGCTCGTTCGACTTGTTCTTGTAGGTGAAGCCGGTGATCTTCGGGCCGCGGGCGGCGCCCACGACTCGAGCGGTCACGCTGGCATCTGAGAGCTGGGCGGGGGTGGCGAGCACGGCGTCTCCGTCGACGACGAGGACAGGGGTGAGCGTCACCTCGTCGGCGTCACCGAGACGCTCGACGTCGAGGCGCTGGCCCTCTTCGACCTTGTACTGCTTTCCACCGGTCTGGATCACGGCATACATAGGGGTGCAACTCTAGCGGTTCGGGCGGCCCAGGTGAAACCGGGGCGGCGGTGACGGGACGGGTGTGACGGACGGCGCAGCCGCCCGGGGGCCTCAGCTGAGCAGGGCCTGGTCGATCTGGACGCCACGGCCCTCGCACTCGGGGCAGATCGACGAGAACGACTCGAGCAGCCCCTCGCCGATGCGCTTGCGGGTCATCTCGACCAGCCCCAGCTCGGAGATGTCGAACACCTGGGTGCGGGTCTTGTCGCGGGCGAGGGCGTCGCGGAAGACCTTGATGACCTCGTCACGGTTGCCCTTGACCTCCATGTCGATGAAGTCGATGACGATGATGCCGCCGATGTCGCGCAGGCGAAGCTGCTTGGCGATCTCGACCGCCGCCTCGAGGTTGTTCCGGAAGACGGTCTCCTCGAGGCTCGACTTGCCGACGTTCTTGCCGGTGTTGACGTCGATCACCGTGAGCGCCTCGGTGTGCTCGATGATGAGCGAGCCACCGGAAGGCAGCCACACCTTGCGGTCGAGCGCCTTGTGGAGCTGCTCGTGCACGTGGTGGCGCTCGAAGATCGACAGCGGCTCGACCGAGCGGTCGTAGTGCTGCACCCGGTCGGCGAGGGCCGGCGAGATGCTCGAGACGTAGTCCTTGACCTCGTTGTAGAGCTGCTCGTCGTCGATCACCACGCCGCGGTAGTCGTCGTTGAACTCCTCGCGGATGACCCGGACCGCCATGTCGGGCTCGCGGTAGAGCAGGGCCGGGGCCTGGACCTTGGCGGCGAGCTCCTCGATGCGCTCCCACTGCGAGAGCAGGCGGCGCACGTCGGCCGAGATCTCCTCGGAGGTCACGCCCTCGGCCGCGGTGCGCACGATCACCCCGTGCTGCGGCGGCTTGACCTTGTCGAGGATCGAGCGGAGGCGCTTGCGCTCGTCGTCGGCGAGGCGCTTGGAGATGCCGTAGGTGCTCGAGTTCGGGATCAGCACCACGAAGCGGCCCGGGAGGGAGACCTCCTGGGTGAGCCGGGCGCCCTTGTGGGCGATCGGGTTCTTGGTGACCTGGCAGATGATGCTCTGCTTGGGCTTGAGGATCTCCTCGATGCGGGCGTTGCCGCCCTGCTCGACGTCCTCGACGTCGTACTGCACGTCGCCGCGGTAGAGCACCGCGTTCTTCGGCGTGCTGATGTCGACGAACGCAGCCTCCATGCCGGGCAGCACGTTCTGGACCTTGCCGAGGTAGATGTTGCCGTGGATCTGGGCCACGTCGTCGGCCGGGCGCGACACGAAGTGCTCGATGAGGTTGCGGCCCTCGAGCACGGCGATCTGGGTGGCCTCGGGCCGCACGCTGACGGTCATCAGGTAGCGCCCGACGGGGCGTCCCTTGCGCTCGCGGCCACGGCGCTTCTCGAGGGTCTCGTCGTCGAGCTCGGGGCCGTCGCCGCCGAGGATGGCCTCGACCGGCCGGTTGGCACCGCCGCGGCCGCCACCCTGGCGTGACCCGCCGCCCTGGGCCTGGTTGGCCTGGCCGCCACCGCCGCCGCCTCCGGCCGCGCCGCCACCGGCGTTGCCC
>CAMFLJ010000189.1 GCA_945957335.1 uncultured Actinomycetes bacterium
GCTGCATCCAGGCCCAGCGCTGCCACACCGACCGGTGCCCCACCGGCGTGGCCACCCAGAACCGGCGCCTGGCCCGGGGTCTCGACCCCGAGCTCAAGTCGGTGCGCTGCGCCATGTACATCGCCTCGCTGCGCTACGAGCTCGTGCGCCTCTCGAGGGCGTGCGGCGAGGTCCACCCGGCGCTCGTCACCGCCGAGCAGCTCGAGGTGCTCGAGGACCGTTGGCGGGCCGTCACCCTCGAGGAGGTCGTGGGCTACCAGCCCGGTTGGGGCCGCCCGTCGCCCGACGACGTCGAGACGATCGTGCGGCTGATGACCGGGACGTGAACACGCCGCGAACGTCGGCCCCGGTCCCGGGTAGGGACTCGGAGGCCGTCGGAGCGAGGGACTAGAAAGGCGCGCATGGTCACCGCTGCACCCAACCGGATCGTGGTGACCACCGTCGCACCGACGGTCGGTGGTGGCCGCCACCCCGTCAAGCGGGTCGAGGGCGAGCCCGTCGACGCCACCGCCACGGTGGTCTGCGACGGCCACGACGAGCTGTGGGTGGTGCTGTCGCACCAGCCCGCCGGCTCGAAGGTGTGGCTCGACGTGCCCATGGCCGCGACCAACCCCGGGCTCGACCAGTGGGGCGCCCGGTTCACGCCGGTCGAGACGGGCGTGCACCGCTTCAAGGTGCTGGCCTGGGTCGACCACTACGCCTCGCTCGCCCACGGCACCCTCCGCAAGGTCGCCGCCGGCCAGGACGTCACCTCCGAGCTGCAGCAGGCCGCGGCGATGCTCGCCGAGGCCGCCGAGGGCGCCCCGCGCCAGGAGGCCGGGCTCCTCACCGCCGCCGCTGCCCGCCTGCGGGCCGGCGACACCATCGACCTCACCGACACCGGCGCGCCGGGCCGGCCCTCGGCCACCGACCTGCACCGCTCGCGGCTGCGCCGCTCCGACGCCGCCACGAGCACCGTGGTCGAGGTGCTCGTCGAGCGCGAGCGGGCCGCGTTCAGCGCCTGGTACGAGCTGTTCCCGCGGTCGACCGTGGAGGGCGACGGCGGCGCAGCCCCGGTGGCGGGGCGCCACGGCACCCTCCGCGACGTCATCGAGCGCCTCGACTACGTCGGCGACCTCGGCTTCGACGTGCTCTACCTCCCGCCGGTGCACCCCATCGGCCGGGCGTTCCGCAAGGGCCCCAACAATGCGACCGAGGCCGGCCCCGACGACCCCGGCAGCCCGTGGGCCATCGGCGCGGCCGAGGGCGGCCACACCGCGGTCCACCCCGAGCTCGGCACGGTCGACGACGTGCGCGACCTCGCGGCCGCCTGCCGGGAGAACGGCATCGAGCTCGCCCTCGACCTGGCGTTCCAGTGCTCGCCCGACCACCCCTGGGTCACCGAGCACCCCGGGTGGTTCCGGCACCGCCCCGACGGCACCATCCAGTACGCCGAGAACCCGCCCAAGAAGTACCAGGACATCTACCCGCTCGACTTCGAGACGGCCGACTGGCTCGGCCTCTGGGAGGCGCTGCTCGACGTCGTCGAGCACTGGATGGACGTGGGCGTCACCGTGTTCCGGGTCGACAACCCCCACACCAAGCCGTTCGCCTTCTGGGAGTGGCTGATCGAGCGGGTGCGCCGCCGCGACCCCGACGTGATCTTCCTGGCCGAGGCCTTCACCCGGCCGGAGGTGATGCACCAGCTCGCACGGGTGGGCTTCACCCAGTCGTACACGTACTTCGCGTGGCGGGTCTCGAAGCCCGAGCTCGTCGAGTACGCCACCGAGGTGTCGACCTCGCCCAGCGCCGACGAGTTCCGCCCCAACTTCTGGCCGACCACCCCCGACATCCTCCCGTGGCACCTGCAGGAGGCGCCGCTCGAGGCCTTCGCCGTGCGCCATCTGCTCGCCGCCACCCTGGCTGCCAGCTACGGCATCTACGGCCCCGGCTTCGAGCTGGGCGACAACCACCCGGCCGGCAACGGCAAGGAGGAGTACCTCGACTCCGAGAAGTACGAGGTTCGGCACTGGGACCTCACCCAGCCGTCGCTGCGCGACCAGATCGCCCGGGTCAACCGCATCCGCAACGAGCAGCTCGCGCTCCACACCACCCGCACCCTGCACTTCCACGGCGGCGGCAACGACCAGGTGCTCACCTACTCGAAGACCACCCACGACGGCCCCGACCCCGACCCGGCCACCCCGCACCGCAACCCGGTGCTGTGCGTCGTGAACCTCGACCACGCCGGAGCCCAGGCCGACGTCCTCGACCTCGACCTGATCGCCCTCGGCCTCGACCCCACCCGACCGTTCCAGGTGCACGACCTGCTCAGCGACCGACGCTGGACCTGGCAGGGCCACCACCCCTACGTCGAGCTGCACCCCAGCGACCAGCCCGGCCACGTGCTGCGCGTCAGCCAGCTGCCGGCCGAGCTCGTGCCCGACGACGGCCTCGCCTGAACGCCCTCCCCCGGAGACCACCCCGATGATCGACGAGAACGCGGATCGCCCCGACTGGTACAAGGACGCGGTCATCTACGAGTTGCACGTGCGCGCCTTCGGCGACTCCGACAACGACGGCATCGGTGACTTCGACGGGCTCACCTCGAAGCTCGACTACCTCCAGCAGCTCGGCGTCACCGCGCTCTGGATCCTGCCCTTCTACCCGTCGCCCCTGCGCGACGACGGCTACGACATCGCCGACTACGGCGACGTCAACCCGAGCTACGGCGATCTCAAGGCCTTCAAGCGGTTCCTGAAGGAGGCCCACCGCCGCGGCCTCCGGGTGATCACCGAGCTCGTGCTCAACCACACCTCCGACCAGCACCCGTGGTTCCAGCGGGCGCGGCGGGCCAAGCCCGGCAGCCGGTGGCGCGACTTCTACGTCTGGAGCGACACCCCCGACCGCTACCCCGGCGTGCGGGTGATCTTCGAGGACTACGAGACCTCCAACTGGACCTGGGACCCGGTGGCGGGGGCCTACTACTGGCACCGCTTCTTCTCCCACCAGCCCGACCTCAACTTCGACAACCCCGAGGTGCGCGACACGATGCTGCGCGCCGTCGACAAGTGGCTCGAGATGGGTGTCGACGGTGTGCGCCTCGACGCGGTGCCGTACCTGTTCGAGCGCGAGGGCACGAACTGCGAGAACCTGCCCGAGACCCACCAGTTCCTGAAGGAGCTGCGGTCGCACGTCGACACCAACTTCCCGAACCGCATGCTGCTCGCCGAGGCCAACCAGTGGCCCGAGGACGCGGTGGCCTACTTCGGTGACGGCGACGAGTGCCACACGGCGTTCCACTTCCCGCTGATGCCGCGGCTGTTCATGGCGCTGCGGATGGAGGACCGGTTCCCGGTCATCGACATCCTCCAGCAGACCCCCGACATCCCCGACGCCGCGCAGTGGGCGATCTTCCTGCGCAACCACGACGAGCTCACCCTCGAGATGGTCACCGACGAAGAGCGCGACTACATGTACCGCGCCTACGCGGCCGACCCGCAGATGCGCGTCAACGTCGGCATCCGGCGCCGGCTGGCGCCGCTCATGCAGAACGACCGCCGCAAGATCGAGCTGATGAACGCCCTGCTGTTCGCGCTGCCGGGCACGCCGGTCATCTACTACGGCGACGAGCTGGGCATGGGCGACAACGTCTACCTCGGCGACCGCGACTCCGTGCGCACGCCGATGCAGTGGAGCCCCGACCGCAACGCCGGGTTCTCGGCCGCCAACCCGCAGCGGCTCTACCTGCCGGTCATCATCGACCCCGAGTACCACTACGAGACGGTCAACGTCGAGGCCCAGGACCAGAACCCCAACTCGCTGCTGTGGTGGATGCGCCGTCTCATCGCCCTGCGCTCGCAGCACCGGGTGTTCGGGCGGGGCGACATCGAGTTCCTGTTCCCCGAGAACGCCAAGGTGCTGGCGTTCCTGCGCCGCGACGAGGACCAGACCGTGCTGGTCGTGGCCAACCTCTCCCGCTTCGCGACTGCCGTCACCCTCGACCTGCACGAGTACCGCGGCCAGGTGCCCGTCGAGCTGTTCGGCGGCACCGAGTTCGCTCCCGTGCAGGAGGGGCCCTACCAGCTCACCCTCGGCCCCTACGGCTTCTACTGGTTCTCGCTCGAGTCGCAGCGCTCCGACGCCGGGTCGACCTCCAGCGGCGGCGACCTCGAGACGCTCACCGTCAGCTCCGACTGGCGCAGCCTCATGCGCGGCCGCGGCCGCACCGCGCTCGAGAAGGTGCTGCCCGACTTCCTCGCCCGCAACCGCTGGTACGCCGGCAAGGCGCGCACGATCCGCACCATCGAGACCCTCGACGTCGTGCCGGTGTCGACCAACCGCAGCCGGGCCCAGGCGTTCGTCGTGCTCGCCCAGGTCGAGTACACCGACGGCGAGCCCGAGACCTACGTCCTCCCGCTGGCCGTGGCCCCGGCCGGGCGGGCCGACGAGCTGCTCGCCGACCACCCCAACTGCGGCGTGGCCTGGGTCGAGTCGCGCCAGGGTGGCGACCGCCTGTTCCTCCACGACGCGGTGGTCGACCCGTCGTTCATGGCCGGCGCGCTCGACACCGTCAGGCGCCGCCGCACGTTCGCCTCGCTCGGCAACGCCGAGCTCCAGGCCTCGGCCACGCCGTGGCTGCGCCGCTCGCTCACCGGTGCCACCGCCGACGACCTCGTCGTCCACCACATCGGCGCCGAGCAGTCGAACAGCTCGGCGGTGTTCGGCAACCGCATCGTGATGAAGATGTTCCGCCGGGCCCAGGAGGGGGTGAACCCCGACCTCGAGATCGGCCGCTACCTCACCGAGGCCGGCTTCCCGCACACCGCCCCGCTGCTCGGCGCCCTCGAGTACTGCCGCGGCGTGCGCAGCGAGCCCCGCACCATCGCGGTGGCCTACGGCTACGTCGCCAACGAGGGCGACGCGTGGCACTACACCCAGGACCAGCTGAGCATCTTCTACGAGTCGGCCCTGCGGACCATCCCCGACTCGCTCACCGACCTGCCGGCGTGGCCGAGCGACCTCTCGGCCGACACGCCCGTGCCCGACGAGGTGGCCGACGCCATCGGCCCGTTCCTCGACTCCGCCGAGCTGCTCGGCCGCCGCACCGCCGAGCTGCACCGCGTGCTCGCCGAGGGCGACGAGGAGCGCTTCGCACCGGAGCCGTTCACCACGCTCTACCAGCGGTCGGTCTACCAGTCGATGCGCGCCCAGGTGCGCCCCACCCTCGGGATGGTGCGACGGTCGCTGGGCAAGCTGGACGGTCCCACCCGCGAGCTCGCCGAGGCGCTGCTCGAGCGCGAGCCCGAGATCCTCGAGCGCTTCTCGGCGGTGCGCGACCACCGCATCGACGTCTCGCGCATCCGCGTCCACGGCGACTACCACCTCGGCCAGGTGCTCCATGCCGGCCGTGACTTCGTGATCATCGACTTCGAGGGCGAGCCTTCGCGGTCGCCCACCGAGCGCCGCATCAAGCGCAGCGCCGCGGTCGACGTGGCCGGGATGATCCGCTCGTTCCAGTACGCGACCGCCGCCGGCCTCCGGGCCCTCGAGGACCGTGGCCTCGTCCGCTCCGAGCAGCGCGACGCCCTGGCCCGCCGGGGCCGGGTGTGGGAGCACTACGTCACGTGGCACTTCCTCCGCGGCTACCTCGAGGAGGGCGCCGACTCGGCGTTCGTGCCGTCCGACCCCGACGACCTCCAGACCCTCCTGCTCGCCTACACGCTCGACAAGGCGCTCTACGAGGTGCGCTACGAGCTGAACAACCGACCGGGTTGGGCCGACATCCCCCTGCGGGGCGTCCAGGAGATCCTCGACGCCGAGGTCGGCGGTCCGGCGTGACCGGCGAGGGCGCCGGGCTCGACGAGCTCGGCCGGCTGGCCGGCGACCTGGGGGTCATGACGTGGTTCTGGGACACCCAGGGCCACCGCCACGACGCCTCGACCGAGGGGTTGCTGGCCGTGCTCCGCTCGATGGGCGCACCCGTCGAGCACCCGGGGGACCTGGGCGAGCTGCGGCGCTTCGTGGCCGCCCGCCACGCCGTGCCCGTCGAGCCGGTCGTCGTGGGCCACGAGGGCGAGCCGGTCGAGCTCGACGTGCGGGCTCCGGCCGTGGGCGGCCCCGACCGCGTGGTCGTCCACGTGGCCCCCGAGGGCGCCGATCCGCTGCGGGTCGAGCTGCCCCTCGACCAGCTGCCCGAGGTCGGCCAGCTCGACGTCGACGGCCGCCGCCACGTCGTGCGCCGGCTGCGCCTCGACCTCGGCCCGGCGGTCGGCATCGGCTACCACCCCTTCACCGTCGAGCTCGGCGGCGGCCTCCACCCCTCTACGCTCATCGTCGCCCCGCGGCGCGTGCCCGCCCCCGGGCCCGCCGAGCGCACCTGGGGCGTGTTCGCCGCGCTCTACGGCTGCCGCCCGGCGACCGGCTCGGTGCTCGGCCCCGACGTGTCCGACCTCGCCCGCCTGGGCTCGCTCGTCGAGCGGGCCGGGGGCCGGGTGGTGGCCACGCTGCCGATCCTGGCCAGCTACCTCGACCGGCCCTACGAGCCCAGCCCCTACGCCCCGGTCAGCCAGCGCTACTGGAACGAGCTCTACGTCGACCTCGCGGCCACGCCCGAGCTGGCCGCCAGCGAGCGGGCCCGCGCCCTCCTCGACGCCCCCGCCACCCGCGCCGCGGCCGAGCAGCTGCGCGCCGCCGACCTCTTCGACCACCGGGCCCGCTACGCCCTGGTGCGGCCCGTGCTCGACGAGCTGGCGGCCACCTGCCTGGCCGGCCCCGCCGGTGCCCGGGCCGACTTCGACCTCTGGGTGTCGGAGAACCCCGACGCCCGCCGCTACGCCGAGTTCCGCGCCGCCACCGACCGCACCGGCACCGGCTGGCACGCCTGGGGCCTCGGGCCCGGCCGGCTCCCCGACGACGAGCCGGGGCCCGCGGCCTCCACCCACCTGTGGGCCCAGTGGACGATGGCCCGCCAGATGCAGGCGGTCGCCGCCGGGCTCGAGGCCCGCGACGTGCGGCTCTACCTCGACCTGCCCGTCGGCACGAGCGGCGACGGCTACGACACCTGGGCCGACCACGACCTCTACGCGTGGGGCTGCGGCGTCGGCGCGCCGCCCGACGACTTCTTCGGCGCCGGGCAGAACTGGGGCTTCCCACCGGTGAGCCCGATCGCGGCCCGCGCCCAGGGCCACCGCCACCTGGCCGCCGCCCTGCGCCACCACCTCAGCGCTGCCGGCGTGCTGCTGCTCGACCACGTCATGGGCCTCCACCGCCTCTACTGGGTGCCCGACGGCATGCCCGCCAGCGAGGGCGTCTACGTGCGCTACCCGCAGGACGAGCTGTTCGCCGTCCTCGCCGTGGAGGCCCACCGCCGCGGCGCCCGGGTGGTGGCGGAGGACCTCGGCACCGTGCCCGACGAGGTCCGC
>CAMFLJ010000190.1 GCA_945957335.1 uncultured Actinomycetes bacterium
GCTTCGGAGAGGGTGTGGGTCACGGCTCCAGGGCAGCGCGGAAGAACGACCGGAGGTGCTCCAGGCGTGCTTCCAGGACCTCCGAGTCGAGGGGGTCTCTCTCGAGCAGTCCCTCGATGAACGGCAGGTCGGAAAAGTAGCTCAGCAAGGCGCCATATCCAGTCAGCATGAGCTGCTCGGCGTCGAAGCGCCGGTAGCGCCCGGCCTCCATCTCCGCCTCGAAGTAGGCGACGGCCTTCAGGAAGAGGGGGCGCAGCGACACGCCGAGGTCGACACCGAGGCGCCCGGCGTCGTCGAGCGCCTCGCGACGGGCGATGCGGACGAACTCGGGGTGCTCCATGAAGAAGCGGAAGCCGGCGGTGAGCACGAAGTCGACCTTCGGCCACCCCTGCACCGGCGAGGAGGTGGCGGTGTCGACCCGCACCATCCACTCGGCGAGCGCCCGCTCGAACACCTCGCGGTAGATCGCGTCCTTCGAGGGGAAGTGGTGCAGCACGCTCGAGCGCTTGATGCCGACGGCCTCGGCGATGTCGTTCAGCGACGTGCCGTCGTAGCCGTGCTCCGCGAAGCACCGCTCGGCCTCGATGAGGATCGCTTCCCGCGTAGGGATGGTCCCCTCGCTGATCGCCATCCGCCGAGGATACTTCCCGCCTTCCCGCGTCGAGCGGGAATCCCGGTACGTTGCCGGCCATGGAGATCCTCGCCGCCCTCTTCATCGACGGCATCGAGCTGCGCCAGGTGGAAGGCCCCTCGACCCGCATCGACCTCTCGGGCATCCAGTTCTCGGCCGCCGCCCCGGGCCCCGTCCCGGTCACCGTCGAGCCCCACCTCTGCGTCATCGTGCACTGCCCTCCCGACGGCAAGGGCAGCGGCGCGCTCGAGGTCGTCTACATGCGGGGCGAGGAGCAGATCGCCCGCAACGTTCAGCCCCTGCAGGTCGAGCCGGGCAAGTTCAACTACCGCCTGGTCCGGGCCGAGCTCGGCTTCGACGACTACGGCACGATCGAGGCCCACTGCCGGGTCGACCTCGGCCCGGTCACCGTCGTGCCGTACACGCTGCTGCCCCCCGTCGGCTGACGTGGCCTTCGCCGCCGCGCTGTCCGAGCACCCCCTCGCCACCCACGCCACCGGCGAGGTCGTCGGCGAGCTGCTCGAGCGCCTGGGCGGGCCACCCGACCTCGCCGTGCTGTTCGTCACCGGCCCCCACGTCGGGGCATTGGAGGACATCGCCGCGGCCGTCCACCGCCTGCTCTCCCCCGGCACCCTCGTCGGGTCCTCGGCCGTCTCGGTGCTGGCCGGCGGCGAGGAGGTCGAGGGCACGCCCGGGATCGCCCTCTGGGGCGGGTCGACGGGCGCGGTGGCCGCCCACCACGTGCAGGTGGTCGACGGGCCCGACGGCCCGACGCTGCAGGGCGTCGACGGCGCCGACCTCGAAGCCGCCGCCACCGCCATCCTGCTCGCCGACCCCGCCACCCTCCCGGTGGGCCCGGTGCTCGACGCCCTCGCCGCCGGCCACCCGCGGCTCACCGTCGTGGGCGGGGTGGCGTCCGCCGGCACCCAGCCGGGCGCCAACCGCCTCGTGCTCGACGGACGCCTCCACGACCGGGGTGCGGTGCTGGTCCTGCTCGCCCCCGACGTGCCCGTCGAGGTCGTGGTGAGCCAGGGGTGCGGGCCGGTGGGCCAGCCGTTCACGGTCACCGCCGCCGAGCGCAACATGATCATCGAGCTGGCCGGACGCCCCGCGCTCGAGCGGGTCCAGGAGACCATCGACGGGCTCGACGAGCGCGATCGGGCCGCCGCCGCCAAGGGCCTCCACATGGGGCGGGTCGTCGACGAGCACAAGCTCGACTTCGACCGCGGCGACTTCCTCGTGCGCAACGTGCTCGGCGCCGACCGCTCGAACGGCGCCGTGGCCGTGGGCGACGAGCTCGAGGTCGGCGCCACCGTGCAGCTCCACGTGCGCGACGCCGACTCGGCCGACGCCGACCTGCGCCTCCTCCTCGACGAGCACGCCGGCGAGGGCGCCCTGGTGTTCACCTGCAACGGCCGCGGGATGCAGCTCTTCGGCGAGCCCCACCACGACGCATCGGTCGTGTCCGAGTCGCTCGGGACCACCGCCGTCGCCGGCATGTTCTGCGCCGGTGAGGTGGGCCCCGTCGGGGGTAGGTCCTTCCTCCACGGCTTCACCGCGGTGACCGTGATCTTCCGTCCACGCCCTTCACTAAGGTTCCCGCCGTGACCGACCGGCAGCTCCAGACCCGCACCATCGACGTGATCCGTGGCCTCGCCATGGACATGCCCCAGAAGGCCAACTCCGGCCACCCGGGCACCGCGATGGCGCTCGCCCCCCTCGCCTACACGCTCTGGACCCGCATCATGCGGTACGACGCGTCGGCCCCGCACTGGCCCAACCGCGACCGCTTCGTGCTCTCCGCCGGGCACGCGTCGGTCCTCCAGTACTCGATGCTCTACCTCACCGGCTACGGCCTCACCCTCGAGGACCTGGAGGAGTTCCGCCAGTGGGGGTCGAAGACCCCGGGCCACCCCGAGGTCCACCACACCGCCGGCATCGAGGTCACCACCGGCCCCCTCGGCCAGGGCATCGCCAACGCCGTCGGCATGGCGCTCGCCGAGCACTGGCTCCGGGCCCGCTTCGGCCCGCAGCTCTTCGACCACCACACCTACGCCTTCTGCGGCGACGGCGACCTCGAGGAGGGCCTCAGCCACGAGGCCGCCTCTCTCGCCGGGCACCTCGGCCTCGGCAAGCTCGTCGTGGTCTACGACGACAACCACATCTCCATCGACGGCCCCACCGAGCTGGCCCTCTCCGACGACGCCCCCAAGCGCTTCGAGGCCTACGGCTGGCACGTCGAGAACGTGGGCGAGATCGGCGAGGACGTCGACGCCCTGGAAGCCGCCATCCGCCGGGCCAAGGACATCGACGACCGCCCGTCGATGATCGTCCTGCGCAGCCACATCGGCTACCCGTCCCCCAAGTACACCGACACCGCCCACGCCCACGGCAACCCGTTCGGCGACGAGGAGATCGCGGCGACCAAGGCCGTGATGGGCATCCCCGACGAGGCCTTCTGGGTGCCCGACGACGTGCTGGCGCACATGCGCGAGGCCGGGCTCGCCGGCAAGGGCGCCCGTGAGGCGTGGGAGGCCATGCACGCCGGCTGGACCGAGGACCGCGAGGCCCTCGACGCCGCCCTGGCCGGCACCGGCCTGCCGGGCTGGCAGGAGGCCCTCCCCACCTGGGAGCCGGGCGAGAGCGTCGCCACCCGAAACGCCGGGAAGAAGGCGCTCAACGCCCTCGTGCCCGTCGTGCCCGGCCTCATCGGCGGCGGCGCCGACCTCACCGGCAACACCGGCACTGAGATCTCGGGCGAGGCGCCCTTCTCGGTCACCGACCGCCACGCCCGCCAGATCCACTTCGGCATCCGCGAGCACGCCATGGGCTCGGTCATGAACGGCATGGCGGCCCACGGCGGCGTGGTGCCGTTCGGCGGCACGTTCTTCGTGTTCTCCGACTACATGCGCCCGGCCGTGCGCCTCGCCGCGCTGTCGCAGCTGCACGTCATCTACTCCTGGACCCACGACTCCATCGGCGTGGGCGAGGACGGCCCGACCCACCAGCCCATCGAGCACATCGCCTCGCTGCGGGCCATGCCGGGGCTTCGGGTCATCCGCCCGGCCGACGCCAACGAGACCGCCATCGCGTGGGGCCTCGCCATCGAGAAGGACGGCCCCACCGCACTGGTGCTGAGCCGCCAGAACCTCCCCGTCCTCGAGGGCACCGCCGGCAACCCCGGGGTGGCCAGGGGCGCGTACGTGCTGCGCGACACCGAGGGCGATCCCGACGTCGTGCTGATCGGCACCGGCTCCGAGGTCCAGCACTGCGTCGCCGCGGCCGAGACCCTCGCCGCCGAGGGCGTGGCCGCCCGCGTCGTCTCGATGCCCAGCTGGGAGCTCTTCGCCGAGCAGGACGACGCCTACCAGGTGTCGGTGATGGGCCTCGACGTGCCCCGCGTGTCGGTCGAGGCCGGCACCACGTTCGGCTGGTCGCTGTGGGCCGACGCCTGCGTCGGCATCGACCACTTCGGTGCCTCCGCCCCCGGCGGCACGCTGATGGAGCAGTTCGGCATGACCCCGGCCAACGTGGTCGAGCACGCCCGCGCCGTGCTCGCCCAGCGCTGAGCCGACCAACTCGCAGACCTTCGTTCCGGGAGAGCACATGAGCCGACTGTCCGACCTCTACGACCAGCAGGGCCAGAGCCCCTGGCTCGACAACGTCCGCCGCGACTGGATCCAGGACGGCACCATGAAGGGGTGGGTCGACCGGGGCGTCCGCGGCGTCACCTCGAACCCCACGATCTTCCAGAAGGCGATCTCCGGCGGCGACGCCTACGACGAGCAGTTCGCGTCGCTCCTGGCGTCCGGCACCTCGGTGCTCGACAGCTACTGGGAGATGGTCGTGCAGGACATCCGCGACACGCTCGCCATCCTGCGCCCGGTGCACGACGCCAGCGACGGCGTCGACGGCTACGTCTCCATCGAGGTCTCGCCGCTGCTGGCCCGCGACACCGCCGGCACCTCGGCCGCGGCCCGCCACCTCCACGACCTCATCGACGAGCCCAACCTCTACGTGAAGATTCCCGGCACGGCCGAGGGCCTGCCCGCCATCCGCGAGATGATCTCGCTGGGCAACAGCGTCAACGTCACGCTGCTCTTCTCGGTCGAGCGCTACCGCGAGGTGATGGAGGCCTACATCTCCGGCCTCGAGGCCAACACCGGCGACCTGTCGAAGGTCTCGTCGGTGGCGTCGTTCTTCATCAGCCGGGTCGACACCGAGGCCGACAAGCGACTCGACGCCATCGGCACCCCCGAGGCGCTCGCCCTCAAGGGCAAGGTGGCCGTGGCCAACGCGCAGGTCGCCTACGAGGCGTTCCTCGAGACCTTCACCGGGCCGCGCTGGGAGGCGCTCGCCGCCCGCGGTGCCCGGGTCCAGCGCCCCCTGTGGGCCTCGACCTCGACGAAGAACCCCGACTACCCGGACACGCTCTACGTCGACACCCTCATCGGCCCCGACACGGTGAACACGATGCCCGAGAAGACCCTCGACGACTTCGACGACCACGGCACCCTCGCCCGCGCCGTCGACGCCGACCTGGCCGGAGCGCATGCCGTGCTCGACGGCTTCGCCGCGGTGGGTGCCGACCTGGCCGACGTCACCGCCACCCTCGAGGACGAGGGCGTCGCCTCGTTCTCGAAGTCGTTCGACGACCTGCTCGACTCGCTGACCGCCAAGGCCTCCGACCTGTCATGAACGGCGAGATCGTCGTCGTCGACGACGTCACCGCGGCCTTCACGACCACGGTCACCGAGGCCTTCCGCACCCGCCCCAACGACGGCTTCGCCATCGCCCTCAGCGGCGGCAGGACCGCGCGCTCGTGCTACGAGCGCCTGGCCGCCGACGCCGGCGACGCCATCGACTGGTGGAAGGTCGACGTCTACTGGGGCGACGAGCGCTGCGTGCCGCTCGACGACCCCGACTCGAACTACCGCCTGGCCCGCGAGGCCCTGCTCGACCGCGTCGGCGCCGCCAACGCCACCTACCCGATGCGCTGCGAGGAGGGGGCCGACGCCTACCAGCTCCGCCTCGGCGAGCTCGGGCGCTTCGACCTGGTCCACCTCGGCCTCGGCCCGGACGGCCACACCGCCTCGCTGTTCCCCGAGAGCGCCGCCCTCGACGCTCCCCCGGGCCGGCTCGTCGTGACCAACGACGACCCGCTCGGCACCAACGTGCACCCCCGCATGACCCTCACCTTCGAGGGCATCGCCCGGGCCCGGCTCGTGGTCGTCACGGTCGAGGGCGAGGAGAAGATCGAGGCCTTCGCGAGGGTTCGGGCCGACGACCCGACCGCACCGGCGAGCCGCATCGGGGCGGAGCGCGTGGTGTGGCTCGTCGACCACGCCGCCCTCGGCGGCGCCACCGTCTGAGCGTCGGGGCCCCCGGAGAGGTGGCCCACCGGCCCGGTCCCACCGGGCGAGCGAGCCACCTCCGGGAGCGGGGTCAGAGGGTGAGGACGGTGCGGATGCCCTTGCCGGCCTTCATGTCGTCGAAGCCCTCGTTGATCTCGTCGAGCGGGCGCCGCTCGGAGATCATGCCCTCGAGGTCGAGGCGGCCCGCCTGCCACAGCGCCACGAGGCGGGGCACCTCGCGGTGCGGGTTCGCCGACCCGAACACGCAGCCGAGCAGCTTCTTCTCGCCCATGACGTGGCTCGCCGCCGAGATGGTGAGCTCCTGCGCCCCACCGCTGACGCCCACGCCCACGGTGGTGCCGCCGCGCCGGGTGGCGGCCAGGCCCACGCCGAGCAGGTCGGGGTGGCCGGCGGCGTCGAAGGCGTAGTCGACCCCGATGCCGCGGGTGAGCTCGTGGCACGACGCCACGACGTCGGCGTCGGTGGGGTCGAGGGCGTCGGTGGCCCCGAAGCGCGCAGCAGCGTCGCGGCGCTCGGCGAAGGGGTCGCTCACGATGATGCGAGACGCACCGGCCAGGCGGGCGCCCTGCACCACGGAGATGCCGACGCCGCCGAGGCCCATCACCAGCACGGTGGCGCCCTCCTCGACCTTCGCCGTGTTCAGGACGGCACCCACGCCCGTCTGCACCGCGCAGCCGATGACGGCCGCCACGTCGAGGGGCGTGTCGGGGTCGAGCTTCACGACGCCGGACTCGGCGGTGACCACGTACTCGCCGAAGCCGCCCACGCCCACACCTCGATAGACGACGGCACCGCCGCGGGACAGCGGCGTGCTGCCGTCGGGGAAGATCCCGGCGAGGCCGATCATGGCCGACTCGCAGATCGAGACCTCACCCCGGACGCACCAGTAGCAGTGGCCACAGGCCGCGAGCGGGGCGAGGAGCACCTTGTCGCCGGGGGCGACGCTCGTGACGCCGACACCGACGTCGGTGACCTCGCCCGCGGCCTCGTGGCCGAGCACGACCGGCACGATGGCGCCGGACGACATCATCGTGAGGTCGCTGTGGCAGAGCCCGCAGTGGGCGACCTTCACCCGCACCTGGCCCGGGCCGGGTGCGGCGACCTCGACGTCGTCGACGACGACGAGCGGCTGGCCGCCCGCCTCCAACAGTGCTGCGCGCATGGCGTGGGTCCCCCTGGGGTGGTTCGGGCCCGGCCTCGGGTGCCGGGCGGTCAGTCCATCACGTCGCTGGAGCACGCCCCGGCAACTGGTCGAGCGGGAGCTCGGCGATGAAGGTGAGGCTGCCGTCGCCGGCGCTGGTGCCGTGCGGGCCGGACTGGGTGACGCCTGTCTCTTATACACATCTGACGCTGCCGACGAAGAGGA
>CAMFLJ010000191.1 GCA_945957335.1 uncultured Actinomycetes bacterium
CACTATCCTCTTCGTCGGCAGCGTCAGATGTGTATAAGAGACAGGCTTCGGCCTGTCCACCGTGCGCACCAACCCCGACGTGCCCAAGCACCAGGGCATCACCACGATGGTGATCGACATGAAGGGCCCCGGCGTCGAGACCCGGCCCATCAAGATGCCGACCGGCGCCTCGGAGTTCAACGAGGTGTTCTTCAACGACGTGTTCGTGCCCGACGTCGACGTCGTGGGCGTGGTCGACCAGGGCTGGACGGTGGCCCGGGCCACCCTCGGCAACGAGAGCGTCAGCCTCGGCGGCAGCGACGGCTTCACGTTCCCGGCGGACCTCCTGCTGCCCTCGTTCGACGCCCACCCCGAGCGGCTGCGCGGCGGCGAGGCCACCATCGGCACCTACCAGGCCAAGGTGCAGGCGGTCGAGACCCTCGGCGTGCGCTCGGCCCAGCGGGCCGTCACCGGCGGCGGCCCCGGCCCCGAGGGTGCGGTCACCAAGCTCGTGCAGTCCGAGAACATGCAGGAGATGGCCCGCATGCAGGTCGAGGTCGTCGGCCCCGACGCCGCGTTCCTCGACGGCCCCGGCTCCATCGCCTCCAACCTGGCCCTCGTGAACCGGGCCCTCGCCATCGCCGGTGGCACCTCCGAGATCAAGCGCAACCAGATCGGCGAGCGCATCCTCGGCCTGCCCCGCGACCCGCTCCTCAACTAGCTCCGCGGCTCCGCCCCTCTGGTTCAGCACGTCGCCCCCGGGTGCACGAACTGAACCAGAGGGGACAGCGGTGGGAGAGTGGGGGGGGACGGCGACTCCGGGGGGACCACGCCATGACCGAGCTGATCATCGACGCCGACGCGCACCTCACCGAGCCGCCCGACGTGTGGACGTCACGGGTGGCGGCGAAGCACGTCGACCACGTGCCCCAGGTGCACCGCACCGCGGCCGGCGAGGACGAGTGGTTCCTCGAGGGCGAGCCCTTCTACAAGATCGGTGCCACCGCCACGGCAGGTTGGGCCGAGCCGTTCCCGGACTGGCCCAAGACCTACGAGGACTGCCACCCCGCGTCGTACGACGCCAAGGCCCGCCTCGCCTACATGGACGACGTCGGGCTGTGGGCCCAGGTGCTCTACCCGAACGTGGCCGGCTTCGGCAGCCAGCGGTTCCTGCGCCTGAAGGACGACGAGCTCAAGCTCGTGTGCGTGCGGGCCTACAACGACTTCCTGCGCGACTGGGCGTCGGCCGATCCCGACCGGCTCATCACCGTGATGACCACGCCGTTCTGGGACCTCGACGCCGCCGTGGCCGAGATCGAGCGCTGTGCCGGCACCGGCCACAGAGGGCTGCTGTTCACCGGTGAGCCGTGGCGCTTCGGGCTGCCCCACCTCGGCGACCCGCACTGGGACCGGCTCTGGGCCGCCGCCGTCGACGCCGGGATGCCCGTGCACCTCCACCTCGGCAGCGGCGACACCACCACCTCGTTCACCCCCCAGCGGGTGGCCGCCCACGGCAGCGCCGCGACCTACTCCTACGCCTCGACCGAGCTGTTCCTGAAGAACGGCCTCCAGGTGGCGGACCTGCTCGGCAGCGGCGTGCTGCCGCGCTTCCCCGACCTGAAGGTCGTGTCGGTCGAGAGCGGCATCGGCTGGATCCCGTTCGTGCTCGAGGCGGTCGACCACTCCTACCTCGAGGGCCGCCGCGACCGCACCAGCGAGTGGGACCTGCTCCCGTCGGAGTACTTCGCCCGCCAGGTGTACGCCTGCTACTGGTTCGAGACGGTGGCGCCTCGCCGCCTGCTCGACGAGATCCCGGTCGACAACGTGCTGTTCGAGACCGACTTCCCGCACCCGACCTGCCTCTACGGCGAGACGGTCCAGGAGAAGATCGAGGCCGGCCTCGGCGAGGCGCCGGCGGAGGTGCGCCGCAAGTTCCTGTGGGACAACGCGGCGAAGCTCTACGGCGTGAGCGAGCCCGCCCACCGCTGACCTGCCCGTTCGCCGAACTGGTTGGGTCTGGCGTTGCCAGGACCAACGGAAACCCGACCAGTTCGGGGGAGTCGGGCTCACAGGGTGTTCCGAGGCTCGTCCGATGGCCGTCCGAGGTGGGGCGTCGACGCTGCGGGCATGCCCCTCCCCGCCGTGCCGAAGCCCCTCGTCGCCAAGCTGGCCCGCTACGGCGCCGTGTCGCTGGTGGCGACCACCACGAGCCTCGTCGTGCTCGGGCTGCTCGTGTCGACCCGCACCATGGCGCCGGGCTGGGCGAACGTCGTGGCCACCGCGGTGGGCACGGTGCCCTCGTTCGAGCTGAACCGGCGCTGGGTGTGGCGCCAGCGGGGGAGCGCCTCGATCACCGGTCAGGTCGTCCCGTTCGCGGTGCTGTCGTTCGCCGGGCTCGCGCTCTCCACCCTGACCGTCACCGTCACCGCCGCCGTCGTCGACGCCCGGGGCATCGACGGCGCCGCCCGCACGCTGCTCGTGCAGGCCGCCAACCTGGCCGGCTTCGGAGCGCTCTGGGTGCTCCAGTTCGTCCTGCTCGACCGGTGGCTGTTCCGGGCCCGGCGGGAGGCGCCCGTGGTGCCGCTCTGCGTCGAGGCCGCGCCGCACCGGTTGGAGGGGACCGCCGCCTGATCCGAACCGGTCGTGGATGGTGGATGCCGGCGTGCCGATTCCACCACCAGTTCGGAAGGGGCTTTGCAGGGTGCGAAAGTTGACCCTGCACATGCGAATTCGTACCGTGACCTCGATCACCGCGGCCGCAAACGGGGGAACGATGTACGACCTGAAGATCACCGGCGGGACCATCGTCGACGGCACGGGTGCCCCCCGGTTCGTCGGTGACGTGGCGGTGCAGGACGGCGTGATCGTCGCCGTCGGCGAGGCCGTCGAGGGCGACGCCGTCGAGACCATCGACGCCACCGGCCTGCTCGTCACCCCCGGGTTCGTCGACATCCACACCCACTACGACGGCCAGGCCACCTGGGACCCGCTGCTCGACCCGTCGTCCAGCCATGGCGTCACCACCGTCGTCGCCGGCAACTGCGGTGTCGGCTTCGCCCCGGTGCGGCCCGGCCAGCAGGCGATGCTCGTCGAGCTCATGGAGGGCGTCGAGGACATCCCCGGCACGGCCCTGCACGAGGGCATCCAGTGGGAGTGGGAGACCTTCCCCGAGTACCTCGACGCGCTCGGCCGCCGTGAGTACGCGATCGACGTCGCCGCCTTCATCCCCCACGCCCCGCTCCGGGTCTACGTCATGGGCCAGCGCGGCATCGACAACGAGCCCGCCACCGCCGAGGACATCGCCGAGATGGCCGAGCACGTCGCCGCCGCCATCGAGGCCGGCGCCGTGGGCTTCTCGACCTCCCGCTCGCTCAACCACAAGGACCTCAACGGCGAGCTCGTGCCCGGCACCTTCGCCTCGGCCGACGAGCTCATCGGCCTGGCCCAGGCCATGGTCGACGCCGGCGGCGGCCTGTTCGAGGTCGTCCCCATGGGCGAGACCGGCGACGACCGCGGCATGACCCTCGGCGAGATCGAGCTGGCCGCCCAGGTCTCGAAGGCCACCGGCGTGCCCGTGTCGTTCCTCGTCGTGCAGAGCATGGGCGCCCCCGACCTCTGGCGCGAGCAGCTCGAGCTGGTCCGCACCGAGAACGCGCAGGGCGCCCGACTCATCCCGCAGGTCGGCGGCCGTCCCGGCGGCATGCTCCTGGGGGCCGCCAGCTACAACGGCCTGATGCGGCGGCCCACCTACCGCCGCCTCGAGGACTCGCTGCCCCTCGACGAGCTCCTCGCCGAGCTCCGCAGGCCCGAGGTCAAGGCCGCCATCCTCTCCGAGGCCGACCTCCCCGCCGACCCGCACCGCCAGTTCGAGGGGCTCACCGACAGCACCCCGTTCATGTTCGGCAGCATCTTCCCGCTCGGCGACCCGGTCGACTACGAGCCCACCCACGAGCAGTCGATCGCCGGCATCGCCGAGGCGTCGGGCCGTGACCCGTGGGAGGTCATGTACGACCACATCGCGGCGGGCGAGCTGCTCCTCGGCGCCTTCACCAACTACTCGCAGATCACCGGCGAGCCACTGGCCGAGATGATCGGCCACCCCGACACCGTCATCGGGCTCTCCGACGGCGGCGCCCACGTGAAGATGATCTGCGACGCCTCGGTGCCCACCTACCTGCTCACCCACTGGGCGCGCGACCGCTCCCGCGGCGAGCGCCTGGCGCTCGAGACCGTGGTGCAGAAGCAGACCGCCGGCACCGCCGAGTGCGTCGGGCTCACCGACCGCGGCACCGTCGAGGTCGGCAAGAAGGCCGATCTCAACGTCATCGACTTCGAGGGCCTCACGCTCCACCAGCCGCGGTCGGTCGACGACCTCCCGGCCGGCGGGCGGCGCATCCTCCAGGACGCCACCGGCTACGTCGCCACCATCGTGAACGGGGTCGTCACCCGCCGCGCCGGCGTCGACACCGGTGCCCGCCCCGGCCGCCTGGTGCGCGCCGGGCACTGACGCCCACGCCCGGCAGAGGTATCGTCACCTCGCCTGACAACAGGGGAGGGGCCATGGCCTTCACGGGTGACATCTACGACGCGGTCAGCGACCGCTCGAGCGACCTCGTGCTCGACTCGCTGCGCCGCCGCATGGCCGCCATGCACTCGCTCTACTACCAGGCCGTGGCCTCGATGGAGCTCGAGCACGTCAACCACTTCGAGCGCGAGGGCGTGCTGCCCATCGCCTTCTCGCTCTTCCACTACACGAACATGGAGGACGCCTCGTTCCTCCTGATCACCGGCATCCCGCCGGTCTGGGACGCCGAGTGGCAGGCCCGGGTGCAGATGTCGATCGACGACCACGGCAAGCACCGCACCGTCGACGAGATGGTCCACCAGCGCATCGGCGACTACGAGGCCTTCAAGGCCTACCAGCGCACCGTGTTCGACCGCACCGAGGACCACCTGGCGCAGATGGACCCCGCCGAGTTCGCCCGCGTCGTGGTCGAGCGGCCCTTCCCGCCGCTGGTGGCGAGCACCTACAGCGCCCGGGTCGCCGGGCCGGAGGGCATCACCGTGCTCGACGGCTTCGAGTGCTGGCTCTACCAGCACGGCCTGCGCCACATGGGCGAGATCGAGCTGGCCCGCGGCCTCGTCGGCCTCGGCGGCATGACCAGCTGACCCACCCCAACCCTCCCCATCCCGCCCCGCCCCGCCCCGCCTGGCCCTGCCGGTTGGGACAGGTGGACCTCTCACAGCGACGGTTGAGCCTTTTCGAGATCCGCTCACAGGGTTCGCCCGTAGGTTCCCCGCATGTCGAAGACCGTGAAGATCGTGCTGGGCGTCGTCGTGGTGGGAGCCCTCGCCGTGGGCGGGTTCCTGTGGTGGTACCTGAAGGACGACGCACCGTCGAAGGTGAGCATCGACGCCGCCGCCGGGCAGGTCACGACCACCACCGGCGCGTCGGGTGAGACCTCCAAGGTCACCTCGGTCGACGGCACCTGGGTGATCGACACCACCACCGGCACCTTCGACTACAAGAGCGCCACGGGCACCTTCGCCGGCTTCCGCATCCAGGAGGAGCTGACCGGCGTCGGGTCGACCACCGCGGTGGGCCGCACCGGCGACGTCTCCGGGTCGATCACCCTCGCCGCCGACCAGCTCACCGCCGCCACGTTCGACGTGACGACCACGAGCATCAAGACCGACCGCAGCCAGCGCGACTCGCGGGTGCAGAGCGCCCTGCAGACCTCACAGTTCCCGACGGCCACCTTCACGCTCACCCAACCGCTGTCGCTCGGCGCCGATCCGGCGTCGGGCCAGACGGTCTCGGGCACGGCCGTCGGCAACTTCACGCTCCACGGCGTCACCAAGGTGGTCGAGGTTCCCATCGAGGCCAAGCTCGTCGGCGACACCGTGGTGGTCGTCGCCTCGTTCGACATCTCGCTGTCGGACTACGACATCACCAAGCCCTCGGCCCCGATCGTGGCGTCGATCTCCGACACCGGCACGGTGGAGATGCAGCTGCTGCTCAAGAAGCAGTAGCGGCGGCGCCTCCCGGCCGCCTCACGCCGCCGGCGCTCCTCCGACGAGGGGGAGCGCCGCGTCGCGCACGACCCCGGCCACCGCGGGCAGGAGGTCGGCGTAGACGCTCGTGCGGCGCCACAGCATGGCGATCCTGCGCCGGGGCACGGGCTCGCGAAAGCGCAGCAGCACCACGTCGGGCGACGGCGGCACCGGCGGCCGCACCGCCAGCTCGGGCAGGAGGGTGATGCCGACGCCGGCGGCCACCATCTGGCGGAGGGTCTCGAGGCTGGTGGCCCGGAACCCGGAGCGCTCGTCGGCGCCGGCCAGCTGGCACACGGCGAGGGCCTGCTCGCGCAGGCAGTGGCCCTCCTCGAGGAGCAGCACGTGCTCTCCGTCGAGCACCGACGTGTCGACCGGCCCGGCGGTGGCGGCCAGCGGGTGGTCGCGCGGCACGGCCAGCACGAAGTCCTCGTCGAAGAGCACCTCGGTGTGGAGCTGCTCGTCGTGGATGGGCAGGGCCAGGACGCCGACGTCGAGCTCGCCCTCGCGGAGGCGCTGGTGCACGACCTCGGTCTTCTCCTCCACGAGCAGCAGCTCGAGCTTGGGGAAGCGGGCGTGGAGGTGGGGCACGACGTGGGGCAGCAGGTAGGGCGCCAGCGTGGGGAACAGCCCGACGCGCAGGCTGCCCGACTCCGGGTCCTGGGCGCGCCGGGCGATGTCGACGATGTCGTCGGCCTCGTGGAGCACCACGCGGGCCCGGGCCACGACCTGCTCGCCGGCGGCGGTGAGCAGGATGTGGCCGGGGTTGCGCTCGACCAGCTCGACGCCGAGCTCGCGCTCGAGCTTCTTCAGCTGGGTCGACAGCGTGGGCTGGCTCACGAAGCACGCCTCGGCGGCGCGCCCGAAGTGGCGGTGGTCGGCGACGGCCACGAGGTAGCGCAGGTCCCGCAGGTTCATGCCGTCCCTCCACGGTGCCCGCCGGGCGGCCCCGACGCTCCGGGGGCCCGTCCGGCGCCGAGCCTAGGTGAGGGCCTCTTCGGCGACCGGGGCCGCGTCGGGGGCGCTGGTGCGGATCAGGTGGTCGAAGGCGCTCAGCCCGGCGGTGGCACCGGCGCCGAGTGCGATCACGATCTGCTTGAACGGCACCGTGGTGCAGTCCCCGGCGGCGAACACGCCGGGCAGCGAGGTCTGGCCCCGGTCGTCGATCACGACCTCGCCCCGCGGGGAGAGCTCGACCGAGCCCTCGAGCCACTCGGTGTTGGGCAGCAGGCCGATCTGCACGAACACGCCCTCGAGGTGGACCTCGTGGACCTCGCCGGTGGTGCGGTCCTCGTAGGTGATCCCCGTGAC
>CAMFLJ010000192.1 GCA_945957335.1 uncultured Actinomycetes bacterium
ACCGGCGCGCCCGGTGCGGGCAAGTCGACGCTGACCTCCGCGCTCGTGCGCACGATGCGGGCCGACGCCGACGCCGCCGCGGTCGCGGTGCTGGCCGTCGACCCGTCGTCACCGTTCACCGGCGGTGCCATCCTCGGCGACCGGGTGCGGATGGGTGAGCACGCCCTCGACGACGACGTGTTCATCCGCTCGATGGCCACCCGCGGCCACCTCGGCGGGCTGTCGCTCGCCGTGCCCGAGGCGGTCCGGGTGCTCGACGCCATGGGCCTGCCGTGGGTCGTGGTCGAGACGGTCGGCGTGGGTCAGGTGGAGGTCGAGGTCGCGGGCGAGGCCGACACCACGGTCGTGGTCGTGAACCCCGGCTGGGGCGACGCGGTGCAGGCCAACAAGGCCGGGCTGATGGAGATCGCCGACGTGTTCGTGGTGAACAAGGCCGACCGGGCCGGCGTCGAGCAGACCCTGGCCGACCTGGACCGGATGCTGTCGCTGCGGTCGGGTGGCGGTGCCGGCGGTGAGGGCTGGCGGCCGCCGGTGGTGGCCACGGTGGCGACCACGGGTGAGGGCGTCGACGGGCTGTGGGACGCGCTGCGGGCGCACGCCGAGTGGGCGGAGGCGAGCGGCGAGCTCGAGCGGCGCCGACGGGCCCGCCTCGAGGCCGAGCTGCGCCGCATCCTCACCGCCCGGCTGCTGCAGCGGGCCACCGAGCTGGCCGAGGGCCGCGCCTACGACGACGCCCTGGCCGAGGTGCTCGACCGCCACCTCGACCCCTGGGCCGCCGCCGACACCCTCCTCACCTGACCCGAGCTGCCGTCCGGGCCCGGACCTCTCGGTTCGGGAGGTGCGGGGAGCGGGCGAGGCGGGTGCGTCGGCGGAACACGGCGGGGCGCCGGGAGGTTGCGGGTGGGGACCGACGCGCCGCCCCGAGGAGATCCCGTGACCGACACCGCCACCCATCCCGCCCTGCGGGCCGCCGGGCAGATCGGCCTCGGGGCGTTCCTCGCCTTCGCCGGCACCGCCCACATGACCTTCCAGCGCCAGGAGTTCCAGGCCCAGGTTCCGGCGTGGATCCCGCTCGACTCGGACTTCGTGGTGCTCGCCTCGGGCGTGGTCGAGATCGGCCTCGGCGCCGCCCTGCTGGCCACGTGGCGCCAGCCGGCCCGGGCCCTGGTTGGGGCCGCCACGGCGGCGTTCTTCGTGGCCGTGTTCCCCGGCAACATCGCCCAGTACACGGGCCACCGCGACGCCTTCGGGCTCGACACCGACACCAAGCGTGCGGTGCGCCTCGTCTTCCAGCCCGTCCTCATGGCCTGGGCGGTGGCCGCCACCGACGGCCTCGGCGAGCGCCGTCGCCGTCGCCTCCGTCGCGCCTCCCGCACCTGACCCCCGCCTCCTGTCCTCGTTCTGGCGGAAGTTGCGTACCGCCGGCGGTACGCAGGTTCAGCCAGAACGGCTCTGGGGAGGTGAGGCTCTCCCGGGGAGTGGGTCGGGCGGATCATTCGGGCGGGGGCGCGGTCACAACCGCCGGCTCCCCATCTACCTTCGCCGTCACTCCGGGTGGCGGAACGCCCGGCATCGGCGACTGGGCGGCGGAGCCCGGCGACCGGTGGAACGCAGCGGCGGAAGGCGGATGTGATGGTTCGGCGGTGGATGGCGTTCGGCGTGCCGGCGGTCGCGCTGATGGCGATGGCGGGCTGCGGCGGTGGTGGCGGTGAGGCGGCCGAGCCGACCCCGACCGAGCCCACGACCACCGAGGCCGCCCCGACCACGACGGTGGTCTCCGAGGAGGACGCCGTCCTCGCCGCCTACCAGGGCTACTGGGACACCTGGCTCGCCGCTACGAACCCGCCGGACCCGGACCATCCCGATCTGGCCAAGTTCGCTGCGGGCGTTCAGCTCGACCGGGATCGAGCGGCGATAGCGAACTACCGACAGCTCAGCCAGGTCGTTCGGCTACCGCAGAACCCGGCGTGGTCGCACCAGGCGGCGGTGCTCTCGTTGGACGGAGATGCGGCGGTGATCACCGACTGCTCGGTTGATGACTCGGTCGTTCTTGATCGGCCGACTGGTCGCGTTCTGAATGACGCTGTCTCCACGTATGTGTTCCGTGCTTCTCTCAACAGAGAAGGGGGCACCTGGAAGGTGACGGTGGTGGACGCGACCTCTAGGTGGGAGGGAGTTGCCGGATGCGCCGCCTAGTCCTAGTCCTCGGAGCCCTTGCCATGGTGTCGCTCGCCTCACCGGCGAGTGCTGGTAGTGCTGTCGATCACACAGGTGGCCAGATCGTGGACGGGTCGCCGGAGGCGGTGGTCGTGGTCGGGCGCTCGGGTGAGGTCGGGTCGTGGACCGGCTCGCCTCGCGGCGGGGCACGCTGGACGTGCGGCTACTACGGCTTCGACGCCGACCCCAACGGGTTCGGCGCCGACGGCACCGTCCGCTACGACGACGGGCCGGTCGACCCCGAGCCCGGCGAGCTCTACGTCCTGGTGTGCCGCGACCAGTCCGGCCGCACGGTGAAGAGCCTGCTGCAGCGCTTCGACCCGGCCGACCCCCTCGGCGGCATCGCCGCCACCGAGCGGGCCCTCGACGAGGCCCGCAAGCGCCTCGACCTCCCGCTGCCCAGCCCCGGCCTCAACCCGCCGGCCGCGCAGCTCGTCGGCGTGCCCACCTGGCTGTGGGTCGACGGGCCGTGGGCGCCGGCCTCGGCCACCGCGCAGGTGGCGGGCGTGTCGGCCACCGTCACCGCCACGCCGGTGAGCGTGGTGTGGAGCCCGGGCGACGGCACCACCGTCACCTGCGACGGCCCGGGCACCCGGTACGACGCGGCCCGCCCGCCGGGCGACCAGCGCAGCAGCTGCACCCATGCCTACGGCCGCAGCTCGGCCGCCCTGCCCGGTGGTGCCTACGCCATGACGGCGACGGTGACCTACGAGGTGGCGTGGTCGTCGTCGACCGGTGCGGGCGGGTCGCTCGGCACGCTGACCCGCGCCGCCACCGTGCCCGTGGTGGTCGTGGAGGCCCAGGCCCTCATCCGCTGACGCACGGCCGGCGCCGCTCGGCCAGACTCTCCCCGCACACCGCCGACGGGAGGGGACGGCCATGGCCGACGAGAAGAAGAAGGGCATCGCCACCGAGTTCAAGGAGTTCATCCTCCGGGGCAACGTGGTCGAGCTGGCCGTCGCCGTCGCTGTCGGCGCCGCGTTCACGGCGGTCGTCAACTCGTTCGTGAAGGACCTCATCACGCCGCTGATCGGCGCCGTCTTCGGCAAGACCGACTTCAGCTCGCTCACGTTCACGATCAACAAGAGCAAGTTCCTGTACGGCTCGTTCATCAACAACGTGGTCACGTTCCTCGTCGTGGCAACGGTCATCTTCTTCCTCGTCGTGAAGCCGATGAACTACATGACCGAGCGCCGCCGCCGGGGCCAGGGCGACGAGGAGAGCGACGAGCGGGCGTGCCCCGAGTGCCTCAGCACCATCCCCAAGGCCGCCACCCGCTGCGCGTTCTGCACGGCCGAGGTGCCGCCGGTCGAGGCGGCCTGACCCGGCGCTGACCGCACCGCATAGGGTCCGGTCCCATGACCGAGCCCCTGCTGACCGTCGAGCGCGGTGACGACGGCGTCGCCCTGCTCACCCTGCGCAACGGCAAGGTGAACGCGCTCTCCTCCGAGCTGCTGAACCAGCTGGCCGACGCCGCCGAGGCGCTGGCCGCCGACCCGCCGGGCGCGGTCGTCATCACCGGCAGCGAGCGCATCTTCGCCGCCGGCGCCGAGATCTCCGAGTTCGGTGGCACCGAGAAGGGCCGCGAGGTCGGCGGCTACTTCCTGCGGGCCATGAACGCGGTGGCGGCGATCCCCCGCATGACGATCGCCGCGGTCGCCGGCCCCGCGCTCGGCGGCGGCTGCGAGCTGGCCCTGGCGTGCGACCTGCGCATCGCCGCGGAGGGCGCCAAGTTCGGCCAGCCCGAGGTGCTCCTCGGCATCATCCCCGGCGGAGGCGGCACCCAGCGCCTGGCCAGGCTGGTCGGTCCGGCGAAGGCGAAGGACATGATCATGAGCGGGCGCCAGGTGCGCTCGGCCGAGGCGCTGGCCATGGGCCTGGTCGACGAGGTCGTGCCCAACGACGAGCTGCTCGACCGCGCCCGCACCGTGGCCGCCGGCTACGCCAAGGGCGCGGTGCTCGCCCAGGCGATGATCAAGCGGGCGATCGACGAGGGCCTCGAGCTGTCGCTCGACGAGGGCCTCGCGCTCGAGCAGGACCTCTTCGAGGAGGTCTTCGGCACCGAGGACGCCGACACCGGCCTGCGCTCGTTCCTCGAGAACGGCCCCGGGAAGGCCACCTTCTCCGGCCGCTGACCCCTGGCTCGATCCCGGCCCCTCCAGGGGCGCGAATCGAGCCACGGCCCTTGCGCGGCCCCCCGGGTGGCTCGGATCCGGCCCCTCCAGGGGCGCGAATCGAGCCATGGGGTGTGCGGGCGCGGCGGGGGAGGGGGTGGGCCTCGGTAGGGTCAGCGCCGTGACCGAGTCCGTCCCCCTCACCACCTGCTACCGGCACCCCGACCGCCGGGCCGGGGTGACCTGCCAGCGGTGCAACCGGCCGATCTGCCCCAGCTGCATGGTGCAGGCGTCGGTGGGGTTCCAGTGCCCCGACTGCGTCAAGGGCTCGGCCAAGTCCTCGCCCACCGTCCGCTTCCGCGACATCCGCTCGTCGGGCCGGCCTGTCGTCACCCTCGCGCTCATCGCCGTCAACGTGGCGATGGCGCTCGTCGTCGGCTTCCAGAGCCAGTCGTTCTCCACCCAGAAGGGCTCGCTCTGGGACAACGGCGTGCTCATCGGCTACGGCGAGTTCATCACCCAGAACGGCCTCTCCTTCACCCGCAGCACGGTCGGCGTGGCCGAGGGCGAGTGGTGGCGCATCGTCAGCGGCGGGTTCCTGCACGCCGGGATCCTCCACCTCGGCATGAACATGCTGCTGCTCTTCCTCCTCGGCCAGCAGCTCGAGCCGCTGCTGGGCCGGCTGCGGTTCTTCGCCCTCTACATGGCGTGCCTCGTCGCCGGCTCGTTCGGCGTGCTGCTCGCCCAGCCCACCTCGGTCACCGTCGGTGCGTCGGGCGCCATCTTCGGCCTGATGGGCGCGGCCCTGGCCGCCCAGCGCCTCGCCCCGCACCGGGTGCAGCTCGCCAACATCGGCGCGCTCATCGTCATCAACCTGCTCATCACCTTCGCCGTGCCCAACATCTCGGCCGGGGCCCACATCGGCGGACTGGTGGCCGGGCTCCTGGTGGGTGCGCTGGTGATCTGGCTCGACACCAAGGTGCAGTCCGAGGCGCTCGGCGCGCTCGTGTGCCTCGCCGTCACCGCCGCGCTGTTCGTGGGGTGCCTGTGGGCCGCGGCCAGCTGGGCCGACCCGATCCTCTGACGCGCCTCAGCGGCCCTCGACGATCCGCTTCAGGCCCTTCAGGTTGCGCTTCCAGATCATCCGCAGCACCTCGCCGCCGACCGCCGCGCCGAACGGGCCACCCATCCACCACGGGAACGACAGCCGCTCCTTCCAGGTGAACCGGGTGCGGCCGCCGCGCACGGCCTTCAGCGTGAACTGGCCGGTGCCGGTGACCATCCCGACGTGGCGCACGCCCATGGCCTTGCGGGGCTTCCAGCGGGTGATCTCCATCTTGTCGGTGAGGCGGAACGGCCCGACCCGCGTGTCGCAGTCGAAGGTCGTGCCGACGCCCGAGGTGCGCCCGGAGGTGAAGCGGATGGCGACGGCGTCGTGCATCCAGTCGACGTGGTCCTCGACGTGGCGCACGACGTCCCAGACCTCGGCCGGTGTGGCGTCGATGACGGTGCTCACGCGGATGCCGGCCATGGGCGCATGGTAGGGAGGGGCCCGTGACGAACGCCCAACCGGACGACCGATCGGAGCTCGACGAGCTGGCCACCGCGCTCGCCGAGGTGGGTCGCGCCGTGCGCGACGCCGTGCGGTCGGGCGACGTCGGCGGGGTCGGGCACGACGGGCACGACGACGACCACCGGGTGGTGCGAACCGAGGGCGGCGACGACGTGTTCGGCGTCGACGCCCGCGCCGAGGAGGCCCTGCTCGATGCGCTCGCCCGGTTGGGCGAGAGGTGGCCGGGCACCGCGGTGGTCGAGGGCCACGACGACGGCGTGGTGGTCGGCGACGCGTCGGGCCCGTGGCGCTACATCGTCGACCCGGTCGACGGCACCCGCGGCCTCCTCGCCGGCAAGCGCAGTGCCTGGGTGCTGCTCGGTGCCGGGCGTGGGGCCCGCACGTTGGAGGACCTCGAGGTCGGCGCGGCGGTCGAGATCCCCACGCGCCGCGCCGCGGTCGGGCTCGTCGCCCACGCCGCGGTGGGTGGGCCGGCCCACGCCGTCGACGACGACCTCACCGGTTCGGGTGCTCCGCCCCGGCCCGTCGTGCTCACGCCCCGTGGAGGCGACCTCGCCCGCCGCTTCGTCACCGTCGTGCGCCTCGGCCCCGGCTCGCACGCGCCGATCGGCGAGTGGGCGGACCGCCACCTCGCCGGGCTGGAGGTCTACGACGACCTGGCGCCGTGCACCGGCAGCTACCTGGTGGGCCTCGCCGCCGGCAACGACGCCGCCGTGTTCGACCCGCGCCCGTTGCTCGTGCCCGGCCACCTCGCCGCCCACCCCTACGACATGGCGTCGCTGGTCGTCACCCGGGCGGCGGGGGCGATCGTGGAGGCCCTGCCCGCAGGGCCGCTCGACGTGCCCCTCGACTGCACCACCCCGGTGGCGTGGGCGGGCTACGCCGACGCCGAGGTCGCAGCCCGTCTGCGCCCCCCGCCCGGCTCGCTGCCCGACGCGCCGGCCTGACGCGCCGGCGCCCGCACTACGCGCGGCGCAGCTCCTCGGCGGCCTGCTCGGGGGCGACGATGTTGATGAGCACGCCGGTGCCCGCCTCGAACCCGGCGACGCTGGTGAGGCGGGGCAGCACGTGCACGTGCCAGTGGAACCGGTCGGTCGAGCGGTGCGGCGCGGTGTGGAACACGAGGTTGTAGGCGGCGTCGCCGACGAGGCGGCCCAACGCCGAGAGCGAGTCGCGCAGGGCCCGGCTCACGGCCACGAGGTCGGCCGGGGCGGCCTGGGCGAGGTGGGCCTCGTGGCGGCGGGGCAGGACGAGCATCTCGTAGGGGGTGCCGCTCCAGAACGGGCACACGACCAGCACCCGCTCGTCGGCCAGCAGCACCCGGTGCCCGGCGGCCTCCTCCTCGTCGATCGTGGTGCACAGCACGCAGGGCTCGTCGCGGTCGGCGAACCCGTCGAGCTCGGCCTGCAGCTCCTCGGGCACGAACGGCACGGC
>CAMFLJ010000193.1 GCA_945957335.1 uncultured Actinomycetes bacterium
CGATTCGCCTTAGTCTCGTGGGCTCGGAGATGTGTATAAGAGACAGGGCCGCACCTCGGAGTCGTCCACTCGAGCGTGCGCTTCTGCCCGGACGACGTCATCAACCTGCGAGGGATCCCGGTGACGTCGCCGCTGCGCACCGTCTGCGACCTCGCCGGTCGGCTCCACCGGGAGCGGCTCGACCTCACCTGCGAGCGCATGCTCGCTCGGCACCTCCTGAAGGTCGGGCAACTGCACGAGCACGTCGCCACCCTCCCCCGTCGTGGTGGTGCGCGAGGCACCGCCGCCGTCAGGCGGCTCGCGCTCGAGCGTGGCCCCGGTCACCGACCGGTCGAGAGCGGGCTCGAGCACCGGGTGGTATCGCTCCTCCGGGACGCCGGCGAGGAAGCTCTCGAACGTCAGGTCGACGTGGGCGACGACGACGGCTGGATCGGCCGCGTCGACTTCTGCGATCGACAGCTCCGGGTGATCGTCGAGGTGCAGAGCGACCTCTACCACTCGGCCCGTGTCGACCGGGCCCGAGATGCCGACCGGATCGCCAGGCTCCGACGCGCCGGTTGGATCGTCATCGAGGTCCGGGAGTTCGACATCTTCCATCGGCCCGACCGCGTCGTGGCAGCCGTACGGGCGGCACGCCGAGCGGCACGAGCGAAAGCTGGCTCACCAGGTACAGCCGGCCGCACCAGGAGAGCCAGCTTCGGGAGGGAGGGGTCAGACGAGGGTGACGGTGCCGTCGCCGGGGACGACGCGGCCGACCTCGAAGGCCTGGTGGCCCTGGGCCCGCAGCGTGTCGAGCGCCTTGAAGGCGTCGCCCTCGGGCACCACGCAGATCATGCCGAGGCCCATGTTGAAGACCTTGTCCATCTCGTCGAGGGCGACGCCGCCGAGCCGCTGGATCTCCGAGAAGATGCGTGGCACCTCCCAGGTGCCACGCTCGACCTCGGCCGCGGTGCCCTTCGGGAGCACCCGGTTGAGGTTGCCGGGGATGCCGCCGCCGGTGATGTGGGCCACGCCCCGCAGGTCGACGGCGCGCCGCAGGGCGGTGATGGCCGGCGAGTAGATCACCGAGGGAGCGAGGAGCTCGTCGCCGAGCGTGTGGTGGGCGCCCTCGAAGGCCGGGCCGTCGAGCGGCAGGCCGGCCCGGTCGAGCAGCACCCGGCGGGCCAGCGAGTAGCCGTTCGAGCGCAGGTTGGGCGAGAGCAGGCCGATGAGCACGTCACCGGGCTCGATGTGGGCGCCGGTGACCAGCTCGTCGCGCTCGGCGATGCCGACCGAGAAGCCGACGAGGTCGAACTCGCCGGGCTCCATGGCACCGGGGTGCTCGGCCATCTCGCCGCCGATGAGCGCGCAGCCGGCCTGGCGGCAGCCCTCGGCCACGCCCTCGACCAGCTGCTCGATGTGGTCGGGGTCGAGTCGGCCGACGGCGATGTAGTCGAGGAAGAACAGCGGCTCCGCGCCCTGGCAGACGAGGTCGTCGACGCACATGGCCACGAGGTCGACACCGATGGTGTCGAAGCGGCCCACCGCCTGGGCGACCAGGGCCTTGGTGCCCACGCCGTCGGTCGACGACACGAGCACCGGCTGGCGGAAGCGGGCCAGGTCGAGCGCGAACAGGCCGCCGAACCCGCCGATGTCGCCGATGACCTCGGGCCGGAACGTGGAGCGGACCTTGCCCTTGATGCGCTCGACGGCTTCCTCGCCCGCGTCGATGCTCACGCCCGCGCCGGCGTAGGTCTCCCCGCCCGAGGCGGGCGTCGACGCGTCAGCCACCGAGGTGGTCCGTGCCGAGGCCGCCGGTGCCGTCGTGCACCACGGTGATGGGAGCGGTGCGGTCGCGGGCGTCGTCGACGGGCAGCGAGGCCTCGCCGTCGAGCAGTCCGGCGAAGGTGGAGGCCACCGGCCCGGCGGGCGCCGCGACCGGTGTCTCGAGCACGTCCTTGGTGAGGCTCACCGGCACCGACACGGGGTAGACGCCGGTGAGGCAGGCGTCGCAGAACCCGGCGCCGACCGCGCCGGTGGCGGTGACCAGCCGGTCGAGGGTGAGGTAGGCCAGCGAGTCGACGTTGAGGTACTCGCGGATCTCCTCGATGCCCATGTTGGCGGCGAGCAGCTCGCCCCGGGAGCCCGTGTCCATGCCGTAGAAGCACGGCCACTTGTAGGGCGGCGAGGAGATGCGCATGTGCACCTCGAGGGCACCGGCCTCGCGCAGCATCGACACCATCGCCCGGGTCGTGGTGCCCCGCACGATCGAGTCGTCGACCACCACCAACCGCTTGCCGGCGATGTTGTCGCGCAGCGGGTTGAGCTTCATGCGCACGCCGAGCGCCCGCATCTCCTGGTTGGGGGCGATGAACGTGCGCCCGATGTAGCGGTTCTTCACCAGCCCCTGGCCGTAGGGGATGCCGCTGGCGCGGGAGAAGCCCTCGGCCGCGGGGAGGCCGGACTCGGGCACACCCATGACCAGGTCGGCCTCGACCGGCGCCTGCTCGGCCAGCTGCTCGCCCATGCGCACGCGGGCCTGGTGCACGCTCTGGCCGTAGAGACGGGTGTCGGGGCGGGAGAAGTAGACGAACTCGAACAGGCAGAGCTTCGGGTCGACCGTGTCGGGCCCGTGGGCCCGGATCGAGCGCGGCCCGTCGACGTCGATGACGACCATCTCGCCGGGCTCGAGCTCGCGCACGAAGTGGGCGCCGACCACGTCGAGGGCCGGGCTCTCCGAGGCCAGCACCCAGCCGTGGGGCAGCTTGCCGAGGCAGAGGGGGCGGAAGCCGTTGGGGTCGCGCACGCCGACGACGTGGTTCTCGTCCATGGCCACCACCGAGAAGGCGCCCTTGAGGCGGGGCAGCACGGCGAGCACGGCCCGCTCGAGGGCCAGTCCGTCGTCGCTGGTCTCGGGGTTCTTGGCCAGCTCGGCGGCGATCAGCTCGGTCATCACGTCGCTGTCGGAGGTGATGGTGCCGGGCAGCATGCCGAGCTCGGCGGCGAGGTCCTCGGTGTTGACGAGGTTGCCGTTGTGGGCGAGCGCCACGGTGTGGGCCGCGATGTCGCGGTACACCGGCTGGGCGTTGCGCCACGTGCTCGACCCGGTGGTGCTGTAGCGGGTGTGGCCGATGGCGAGGTGGCCGGTGAGGGCGGCGAGGGTGCGGTCGTCGAACGCGTTCGACACCAGGCCCATGTCCTTCACGACGGTGACGGTCTGGCCGTCGCTGACCGCCATGCCGGCGGACTCCTGGCCTCGGTGCTGCAGCGCGTAGAGGCCGAGGTAGGTGAGGTGGCTCACCGGCTGGTCGGGGGCGAACACGCCGAAGACGCCGCACGCCTCCTTGGGGGTGTCGTCGTCGGCCGACGCATCGCCCAGGTCGACGCCGGAGGCCCTTCCGTCGAGCACACGTCGATCGAGGGCACCACCACCGGTCGGGTCGCTCACCCGGCCATCGTATCGACCCGCGGGCGCGCCACCGGTGTGCCCCATGTCGGCGGGCACGGGAGCGGTCAGTCCTGCGCGGTGCCGGAGCCGAGCGCCACGGGGATGCGGTCGGTCCAGGTGCCGGCCACCTCGGAGAGGGGCAGGTCGAGCAGGCCCTTCACGGTGACCCGGTCGCCGCCCGCCACGCCGATGCGGGTGGCGGGCACGCCGGCCTCGGCGCACACGTTCTCGACGGTGGTGAGCAGGTCGGGGCTGACGCACAGCACCGCACGCGAGGGGCTCTCGGAGAAGAGCTCGGCGGCGTCGGCCACGCGGGCGACGCTGACGCCGAGGCCCGAGCGCACGGCCATCTCGGCGAGGGCCACGCCGAGGCCGCCGGTGCCGACGTCGTGCACACCGGAGAGCAGGCCGCCGGCGACGAGCGTGCGGACGAGGTCGCACACCTTCAGGTGCATGTCGTGGTCGAGCGCCGGGAGGTGGCCGCCGGAGTGGCCGCGCTCGCGGGCCCAGCGCGAGCCGGAGACCTCGGGCTGGGTGACGCCGACGAGCAGGAGGCGCCCACCGTCGACCAGGCCGACGCCCGGGGGGCGACGGTCGAGGCGGTCGACCACGCCGAGCATGCCGACCACCGGGGTGGGGTCGATGTCGGCGCCGAGCGACTCGTTGTACAGGCTCACGTTGCCGCCGATGACGGGCACGTCGAAGGCCCGGCAGGCCTCACCCATGCCGTCGACGGCCTCGGACAGCTGCCACATGACCTCGGGGTGCTCGGGGTTGCCGAAGTTGAGGCAGTTCACGACGGCCAGCGGGCGGGCCCCGACGCACGCCAGGTTGAGCATCGACTCGGCCACGGTGAGCGCCGTGCCGGCCCGCGGGTCGACCGCGCACCAGCGGTGGTTGCCGTCGGTGGTGAGGGCGAGGCCGCGGCCGGTGTCGGCGCCGGTGGAGGGGTGCTTCAGGCGCAGGACGGCGGCGTCGCCGCCCGGCCCCTCGACCGTGTTGAGGAACAGCTGGTGGTCGTACTGCGACCACACCCACCGGGTGTCGGCGAGCATGGCCAGCAGCTCGGCGCCGGCGTCACTGCTGACCGGCGCGGGCTGGTCGGTGGCGAGCACGCGGCTCGACTCGTCGAACGTGGCGGGCGCGACGCAGGGCCGGTCGTAGAGCGGAGCGTCCTCGTGGAGCGACGCGGCCGGGATGTCGGCGAGCACCTCGCCGTCCCAGCCGTCGAGGATGCGGAGGCGGCCGCCGTCGGCGTCGCCGGTGGCGGGGCCGGGGGTGACCTTGCCGATCACCGACGCCCGCACCTCCCAGCGCTCGCAGATCTCGAGCACGGCGTCGAGGCCGTCGGGCTCGACGATGGCGAGCATGCGCTCCTGGCTCTCCGAGGTCATGACCTCGAAGGGCTCCATGCCCTGCTCGCGGCGCGGGATCTGGGTGACGTCGACGTCCATCCCCATGCCGCCGCGGCTGGCGGTCTCGGAGGTGGCGCAGGTGAGGCCGGCGCCGCCGAGGTCCTGGATGCCGACCACGAGGCCGGCGTCGAGCAGCTCGAGGCAGGCCTCGATGAGGCGCTTCTCCTCGAAGGGGTCGCCGACCTGCACCGACGGGCGCTTGGCGGCGTCGGTCTCCTCGTCGGAGAAGCCGGCCGAGGCGAGCACGCTCACGCCGCCGATGCCGTCGCGGCCGGTGGTGGAGCCGAGCAGCACGGCCAGGTTGCCGACGCCGGTGGCGGCGCCGAGCACCAGCCGCTCGGTGGGCAGCAGACCCAGGCAGAGCACGTTGACCAGCGGGTTGCCCTGGTAGGTGGCGTCGAACACGGTCTCGCCGCCCACGTTGGGAACGCCCACGGAGTTGCCGTAGCCGGACACGCCGGAGACGACGCCCTCGGCGATCCAGCGGCTGCGGGGGTCGTCGAGGGGGCCGAAGCGGAGCGGGTCCATGAGGGCGATGGGGCGGGCGCCCATGGTGAAGATGTCGCGGAGGATGCCGCCCACACCGGTGGCCGCGCCCTGGTAGGGCTCGATGGCGGAGGGGTGGTTGTGGCTCTCGATGCGGATGGCGGCGGCGATGCCGTCGCCCACGTCGACCACGCCGGCGTTCTCACCGGGGCCAACCAGCACCCAGGGCGCCTCGGTGGGCAGCCGCTTGAGGTGGATGCGCGACGACTTGTAGGAGCAGTGCTCCGACCACATCACCGCGTACATGGCCAGCTCGAGGTGGTTCGGCTCGCGACCGATGATCGAGATGATGCTGTCGAGCTCGTCGTCGGTGAGGCCGAGCGACCGGTGGATGCCTTCCTCCATCCGGCCGACGCTACTCGCCCGACCCGTCCCCGGGATCCGGTGCGGAAATGGCTCCGGACGCCTCTCGCCGTGATGGCGCGACAAGCATGGGGCGGAATCACCCAAATGGGGAACGCTCCATTTCCGGAAGCAACGACCGGCGTCGATCCACCGAAATCACCCAAGTGCGGTGATTGCCGTTTGCCGGCGATCTGTGCTCCACTGCTCCGCATGGCAACGTCAAAGCGCAGCAAGGCCCCCATGAGCGACGAGCACAAGGCCGCCCTCGCCGAGGGTCGCAACCAGGGCCGGGCCGTGCGCAACTACCTCGAGGCGCTCGACCAGAACCGGCCCAAGCGGGGCCGCAAGCGCACGACCGAATCGGTGCAGCGCGACCTCGCCCGCACCGAGGAGGAGATCGCCTCCGCCGACGCGCTCAAGCGCCTCGAGCTCGTGCAGCGCCGCCTCGACCTCCAGGCCGAGCTGGAGCGCATGGGCACCACCGTGGACCTCACCGAGCTCGAGGCCGAGTTCACCAAGGTCGCCAAGGCCTACGCCCAGCGCAAGGGCATCAGCTACGAGGCCTGGCGCGAGGCCGGCGTCTCCGCCGCCACGCTCAAGGCCGCCGGCATCGGCCGCGGCGCCGCCTGACTCAGGCGACCAGCGAGCGCAGCAGGGGCAGGCCGTCGGCCGAGCCCAGCAGGTCGCTCGAGGCCCGCTCCGGGTGGGGCATGAGCCCGACCACGTTGCGGCCCTCATTGCAGATCCCGGCGATGTCGTCGATCGACCCGTTCGGGTTCTCGACGTAGCGCAGCACCACGCGGTCCTCGTCGCGCAGGCGGGCCAACGTCTCGTCGTCGCAGGTGTAGTTGCCCTCGAAGTGGTTCACCGGGATGCGCAGCACGGCACCCGGATCAGCCAGCTTGGTGAGCGCCGAGTCGGTCGACTCGACCCGCAGCGGCACCGTGGTGCACAGGAACTTCAGGCCGGCGTTCTTCTGCAGGGCCCCGGGCAGCAGCCCCGCCTCGGTGAGCACCTGGAAGCCGTTGCAGATGCCCACGACCGGGCCACCAGCCGCGGCGAACTCGGCCACCGCGCCCATCACCGGCGAGAAGCGGGCGATGGCGCCGGGGCGCAGGTAGTCGCCGTGGGCGAACCCACCGGGCACCACCACGGCGTCGACGCCGTTGACGGTGGCGTCGCCGTGCCACAGCACCTCGGGCTCGCCACCGACGAGGGCGACGGCCTCGAGCATGTCCTGCTCGCAGTTCGACCCCGGGAACAGGACGACCCCGACCCGACGGCTCACGAGGCCGCTCCGGCCCCGGCCTCGAGCTCGACGAAGGCGTCCTCGATGACCGGGTTGGTGAGGAACCGGCGGCACATGTCCTCGGCCTCGGCCCGGGCCTGGGCCTCGTCGGCGGCGTCGATCGAGAAGCGGATGCTCTTGCCGACCCGGACGTCGCGGACGCCGTCGAAGCCGAGGGTGGGCAGCGCCCGCTCGATCGTGGACCCCTGGGGGTCGGCGATGCCCTCGCGCAGGCGGACCTCGACGTGCAC
>CAMFLJ010000194.1 GCA_945957335.1 uncultured Actinomycetes bacterium
GATTCGCCTTAGTCTCGTGGGCTCGGAGATGTGTATAAGAGACAGGGTGAGGGGGCCCTCAGCCGACCGGGATGTGCTGGATCGGCCCGTCGTCGCCGTCCTCGCCCCGATCGTGACCGATGTCACCGTCGGAGCCCCCGGCGGCCGACGAGGCCGCCCGAGCCGCCCTGCGGCCGGCCGCCGCGGCCACCTTGGCGGCGTCACGAGCGGCGTCGCGAGCCGTCTCGGAGACCACCTCGACCACGTGGGCCACGGCCTCGGGGTCGTCGACCAGGGCCTCGGCGGCGTCGAGGAAGGCCCGTGCCGCCGAGATCAGCTGGCGGGCGGCGTCCTGGAGCGGCGCGACCCCCTCGGTCCCGGCACCGTCCCCCTCCGCCTGCGGCGCCTCGGCATCGGCATCGGCGTCGGGCACGTCGTCGTCGGGCACGTCGTCGTCGAAGGCTGCGCTCATGCGAACTCCACCACGAGCTCGCCCTCCTCGAGGTGGGCCGCGGTGACCTCGCGGGCCCGCAGCGAGTCGGGCAGCACGATGGCTCGCCGGTAGGGGCCCACGCTCACGATGAGCTCGTCGTCACGCCGCGAGAGCGCCAGCTCGTCGCGCGTGCCGAACGGCAGGGCCTGCACCAGGCGCCGGCTGCCGTCGTGGCTCTCGACCCGCAGCGGCTGGCCGCGGTGCAGCAGGGCCGTGGGGTCGAGCTCGCCGTAGAGGTCGTCGGCCAGCTCGGCCAGGGCGGCGACGCCGATGGGCTCGGTGCCCCGCAGCTCCGAGCGCAGCACCGGCACCGGGGCGAACCCCTCCTCGATCACCGCCAATTGCTCGGCATGGGCGGCCTTCCAGAAGTCGAACCACGGGTCGTCGACGGCGTCGGGCAGCAGGCGGTTGGCCACCACCGCGTCGACCGCGTAGCCGAACAGCGACAGGTAGGTGTGGGTGCGGCGGGCCTCGGCCACGACCAGGCGCTCAGGGGTGACGACCAGGCGCACGCTCGAGGTGTCGACGTCGGCGAGCAGCTCGCGAACGGCCTCGAGCCGGTCGAACACGGCCTGGCCCGCGGAGAACACCTCGTCGCCCGCCACCGGCAGCGACGTGACCCGTCCGAGCACGGGGGCCACGACCCGGTTGAGCCGCCGCCCGACGGGGAACAGCCGGTCGACGTACCAGCCGAGCACCTCCGGCAGCGACAGCAGGCGCAGCGTCTCGGCCGTCGGGGCGCAGTCGACGACGATGACGTCCCAGCGGCCGCTCGACACGTGGTCGGCGAGGTCGGCGAGGGCGAACACCTCGTCGAGCCCGGGGACGATGGCCAGCTCCTCGGCCTCGATGCCCTCGACCCCCGCCCAGGCCAGCACCTCGAGCAGCCACGCCCGGATGTCGCCCCACGACCGCTCGAGGCGGATGCGGGCATCGAGCTGCTGGCCCCAGAGGCCTTCGGCGATCGGCGCCGGCTCGTCGCCGAGGGGCGCGTCGAAGGCGTCGGCCAGGCTGTGGGCCGGGTCGGTGGAGACGATCAGGGTGCGGGCGCCCGCCGCGGCGGAGCGCACCGCGGTGGCCGCGGCGACGGTGGTCTTGCCGACACCGCCCTTGCCGGTGAACAGCAGGACCCGCACGCCGACGTCAGTCGTCGTCGCTGGGGCGGGGCGAGCCCTCGACGCGGGCCTTGAGCTCGGAGAGCGCCGTCTTGATGATGCGGCCCTCGGCCCGGCGCTTCACGAAGCCCGGGATCGGGATCATGAGGTCGACGGCCAGCTCGTAGGCGACCTCGGTGACCGAGGGGTCGTCGGCGGCCGGCTCGAGCACGTAGGCGCCGTCGAGCTCGCGCTGGAGGTCGCCGCTGACGAGCTCCCACGCCAGGCGGTTGGGGGCGCCGGTGTAGTCGTAGCCGAGCTGGTAGGTGGTGCTGCGGCCCATCGCCGCGGCCCGGAACTCGACCACGACCCCGCGACCCTGGTCGTCGGTCTCGACGACCTGGACCTCCTTGAGGTCGCCGGCCCACTCGGGGTAGGCCGCGAAGTCGACGAGCGTGGCGAAGCAACGCTCCACCGGTGCGTCGATCCGGATCTGCTCTCTGGCCTGTTCGGACATCGGTGCCTCCCGGCGCCGGGCCCTCGCCCGCGCCGGCGCCGACCCTACTCGGTGCGCTTGCGGCGTTCCGATGGGCTGCCGGCCCGATGGGCCCGCCGATCGGCGTCGCGCAGCGCGGCCCGGGTGGGCTCGGGCGTGCGCTCGGGGAAGGTGCCGTAGGTGGCGACCCACAGGCCGGTGAGCCCGAGCGACCACATGGGCGCCATGATCCCGAAGGCCATCACCGTGTAGAGCCGCAGCGAGCCCACGACGATGGCCACGACCGTCTGCACGACGAGGCTGCCGATGAGCGCCCGCTGGGCCGGCTTGGGGGCCGTGCCGGCGGCGAAGAACAGGCCACCGACGCCGATGGCCTCGGTGCGGCTGCGGTCGACGGCACGCAGGAACGCCAGGAAGAACACGACGGTGCCGAGGAGGAACTCGAGCATCGAGATCGCCAGGAAGGGCGGCCCGAACGTGTCGGGGGCCAGCACGCCGAGCACGCCGACGACCGTGAACAGACCGGTGCCGATCAGGCTGGCGCGGATGATGCCCGTGCCCGGCAGCCCGCCGGGCGGGACCGGGATCTCCGGGCGCTCGTCGCCCTCGTCCGCGACCTCGTCGGTGGCCTCGGGGGCGTCGTCGGCGGGGCCGGCTTCGTCGTCGGCGGCGTCGGTCACGACGACATTCCTAGCCCGTCGAGGGCCGACTGCAACCTTCGGGCGAGGACATCGTAGTCGAACTCGGTGACGGCCCGTCGGCGGGCGGCCTCGCCCAACCGGGCCCGCAGGGCGTCGTCGCCGAGGAGACGGTCGAGCGCCCGCACCACGGCGGCGACGTCCTCGGGCGCGTCGACCACCAGGCCCGTGCCGCCGTCGAGCACGGCCTCGGCCGAGCCCCCCGAGCGCCCCGCCACCTGGGGCACGCCGCTGGCGGCGGCCTCCAGGAACACGATGCCGAAGCCCTCCTGCTCGAGGCCGGCCCAGCGATCGCGGCAGAGCATGGCGAAGCAGTCGGCGGCGCCGTGGACGAGGGCGAGGTCGGGCTCGGGCAGGCGTCCGAGGAAGCGCACCGGGCTGGCGTGGCGTCGGGCCAGGCGCTCGAGGCGGCCCCGGTCGCGCCCGGCGCCCACGATGGCCACCTCGAGGCCGGGACGCCGCGGGGCGAGGACCGCGGCGGCCTCGACCAGCACGTCGAAGCCCTTGCGGGGCACGAGGCGGCTGAGCCCGAGCACGACGGGGGCGTCGGGGTCGAGGCCGAGGTGCTCGCGCGCCGCCCGGCGCTCGTCGGGCCCGAGCGGGTGGAAGCGGGTCGTGTCGACTCCCGGGGGGATCACGACGGTGGGCAGGTCGCGCCCCGCGGCCCGGGCCGCCTCGGCGGCCGGGTAGCCACCCGCGGCGACGACCAGGCGGGCGTCGCGCAGCACCCGGGCCAGCATCTGCCGGGTGCCCGGCACCCGGCCGGGCACGGTGACCTCGGCGCCGTGCACGACCACGCCGTAGGGCCGTTCGAGCCACGGGCCGAGATGGCCGAGAGGGAGGGCCGGGTCGAGCAGCACGAGGTCGGCGTCGACCTCGGCCGCCAGGCGGTCGATGCGCCGGACGAGGGCACGGGTCGGGAGCAGCACCCTGGCCCGGTCCCGCACCACCCGCATCGGCTGGTCGGCGTCGAACTCGGCCGCTCGCTTGTAGGGCGTGGTGAGCACCGTCGTGCGCTCGGGGTCGAGCCGGCGCCACAGCTCCCACAGGTACGACTGGATGCCGCCGACCTTGGGCGGGAAGTCGTTGGTGACGAGGAGGTGCCTCACTCCCCCACTCCCGGTCCAGGTCCCGCTGCGGCCCCTGTGCCCGCCCGCCGGTCGGCCAGGCGGCGGAGGGCCCAGGACGCGTGCTCGGCGAGCAGCTCGTCGTCGCCCTCGGCCAGGGTGGTGAGCCGGCTCAGCACCCGCGCGTCGTCGGGCTCGGCGACGTTGCCCATCACCACCAGCGCGTTGCGGCGCAGGTAACGGGGGTCGCGGCGGGGCACGTACCAGCGGCCGTGGCGCGCGAGCAGCTCGTCGTCGGGCGAGTCGAGCAGGTCGAGCAGGTCGACCCACGCCGCGGTGGCATCCACGCCGACGGCACCCTCGGGCCCGCGACGGCTCGGCGGGCACACCTCCTGGCAGTCGTCGCAGCCGTAGAGCCGCCCCCCGAGCGCCTCGCGGTGCTCGACCGGGAACGGGCCCTCGACCTGCAGCATCCACGCCAGGCAGCGGCGGGCGTCGACCACGCCGGGCGCCACGATCGCCCCCGTCGGGCAGGCGTCGAGGCAGCGCCGGCAGGTGCCGCAGCCGTCGGCCACCAGCTCGTCGTGGTCGAGCTCGGCGTCGGTGGCCACCGCCCCGAGCACCACCCAGCTCCCGTGGCCCGGCACCAGCACGTTGGCGCTGCGCCCGGCCCACCCCAGCCCGGCCCGCACCGCGGCGGCCCGGTCGACCAGGGCGTTGTCGTCGGCCACGATGCGGCTGCGGTGGCCGGCGGCGCGCAGCGCGGTGGAGATCTCGCCCAGGGCCGCCTTCAACAGGGCGTAGTGGTCGTCGGTGGCGTAGCGGGCGACCTGGCCCGACGGGCGCCCGGCCGGGGCGGCCCCGAGGTCGCCACCGGCGTAGGGCAGCGCCCCCACCACGAGCGAGCGGGTGTCGGGCAGCAGGCGCGCCGGCTCGGTCGAGCGGGCCGGGTCCTTGAACGTGAACGACATGCCGGCGTGCATGCCCTCGGCCTTGCGGGCCTCGATGGCGTCCCGGGCCTGGGTGAAGGTCTCCGCGCCGGTGACGCCGACCGCCACCAGTCCGGCGTCGAGCCCGATGCGCTTCAGCTCCGCCGCGGTGACCACGCCCCCATCATGGCGGGCGGACGGCAGGACGGACGTGGCGGGGCGGGGCGACGGGCTCAGCCCGTGCCGCGGCTGCTCAGCCCGTGCGGCGGCGGTGGCGCAGCTCGGGCACCAGGCCGGAGTCGGAGAGCAGGCGCAGGGCACGGAACTCCTCGACGTCGACCACGACGGCGTCGCCGGGCTCCCGGGAGCAGATGAAGGTGACGACGCAGTCGTGGCAGGCCTCGGTGTGCTGCATCACGCACTGGTCGCAGTCGATGACGAGGGGAAGGGTCATGGCGACATCCTCCCCAGGGGGTGTGACAGCCACTCCCCCGCCACCTCCGCTCGGGTACCCTCGGCCCGTCGGAGCGCACCGGTCGCGCCGCCGTCAGGGGGGATTGTCATGGAGGTCATGGTCGACGCGCCCACGCGGGTCATCGGACGCCAGCTGCGGGTCGAGCCCGACGGCACCCGGGTGCACCTGCGCCAGTGCCCGCTGTGCGAGTGCATGTGCGGCATGGAGATCCACCTCGACCCCGACGACAAGGTCAAGGTGATCCGCCCCGACAAGGACGACGTCTGGTCCAAGGGCTACATCTGCCCCAAGGGCACCACCATCGGCAAGCTCCACGAGGACCCCGACCGCATCCGCCGTCCCATGATCCGCGAGGGCGAGACGTGGCGCGAGGCCAGCTGGGAGGAGGCCTTCGCCCGCTGCGAGCAGCTGCTCCACGGCGTGCTCGAGCGCGACGGCATCGACGCCATGACCGTCTTCATCGGCAACCCCGCCGGGCACTCGTTCAGCATCGGCCGCTACGGCGCCCTGCTCATGGGCCAGGCCAACTTCCCGATGATCTACTCGGCCGGCACCGTCGACCAGTGGCCCAAGAACGTCTCGTGCGTCCTCATGTACGGGAACATGTGGAAGATCCCCACCGTCGACATCCGCCGCACCGACTACTGGGTGATCATGGGCGGCAACCCGCAGGCCTCGGGCGGCTCGCTGCTCAGCTGCCCCGACGTGCTCGGCGAGATCGACGCCATCCGCGAGCGCGGCGGCGAGGTCATCGTGATCGACCCCCGTCGCACCGGCACCGCCGACCGCGCCAGCGAGTGGCTCCCGATCCGCCCCGGCACCGACGCCGCGTTCCTGCTCGCGCTGTGCAACGTGATCTTCTCCGACGGCCTCCTCGACCTCGGTCCCATCGCCCACATGGTGAACGGGGTCGACGAGGTGCGCGCCGCGGTCGAGGGCTTCACCCCCGAGGCCGTCGAGGACTTCTGCAAGGTGCCCGCCACCACCATCCGCCGCATCGCCCACGACCTCGCCAACGCCGAGCGCGGGGCGCTCTACGGCCGCATCGGCCTGTGCAACCAGGAGTTCGGCACCCTCGCCTCGTGGCTGGTCGACGTGGTCAACATCCTCACCGGCCACTTCGACGTCGAGGGCGGGATGATGTGGGGCAAGCCCGTCACCGAGCCGCTCACCTGGAAGGGCGACACCAAGGTGATGGGTGAGCCCGAGTTCGGGCGCTGGACCAGCCGGGTGCGCGGCGCCCCCGAGGTGCTCGGCCAGGTGCCCTGCTCGTGCATGGCCGAGGAGATCGCCACGCCCGGCAAGGGCCAGCTCAAGGCGCTCATCACCATCGCCGGCAACCCCGTGATCAGCGCGCCCGACTCGGCCCAGCTCGAGGACGCGCTGCCGATGCTCGACTGCATGATCTCGATCGACAACTACCTGAACGAGACCACGCGCTTCGCCCACGTGATCCTGCCCGGGCCGTCGCCGCTCGAGTCGCCCCACTTCGACGAGCTCATGTGGGGCTGGGCCGTCGGCTCCGCCGCCAAGTGGAGCGACCAGCTCCTGGCCACCGACCCCGACTACGTGCCGGAGTGGGAGATCCTCGCCCGCCTCGGCTGGTACTGCACCGGCGGCACCGAGGAGGCCTTCGACTTCGAGGCCCTCGACGACGGGTGGTTCACCACCCTCTGCCACATGTACGGCCGCGACCCTGAGACCACCCTGCCGCTCTACGACCACGGCGGCCCCGAGCGCATGATCGACCTGCAGGTGCGCATGGGGCCCTGGGGCGACCGCTACGGCGAGGTGCCCGACGGCCTCACCCTCGACAAGATCAAGGACGCCGAGCACGGCATCGACCTGGGCCCGATGGTGCCCCGCCTCGACGAGGTCATCGGCACCCCCTCCGGCAAGATCGAGCTGGCGCCGCCGTACATCCTCGGCGACCTGCCTCGCCTCCGCTCCGCCCTCGAGCGCGACCCCGACGGCTACGTGCTCGTGAGCCGGCGTCACATCCGCTCGAAGAACAGCTGGATGCACATCGTCAAGG
>CAMFLJ010000195.1 GCA_945957335.1 uncultured Actinomycetes bacterium
GGCACCGTCGCCGCCGTGACCCTCACCGTCGGCCAGTCGGTCGGCGCCGCCTCCACCACGGCCGACGTCGTGATCGTCGGCCCGGGCGGGATGGAGATCACCACCGCCGTCGGCGTCGACCAGATCGCCGACGTGAAGGTCGGCCAGAGGGCGACCGTCCTGCCCGACGGCGCCGACGCCCCGCTCCCCGGTCAGGTGGTGGCCGTCGGCCTGGCCCCCACGACCTCCACCCGGACGACCACCTACGCCGTCACGATCGGCCTCGACGGCGGAGGCACCGGCCTGTTCAACGGCTCCACCGCCACCGTGGCGATCACCACGGCCGGCGCCACGTCGGTGCTGGCCGTGCCGACGTCGGCCGTGCTCGTCAACGGCACCGACCGCACGGTGACCGTCGTCGACGGTGGCACCACCTCGACGGTGCACGTGACCACCGGCGTCGTCGGCTCGCAGTGGACCCAGGTCACCAGCGGCCTCGACGCCGGGCAGCAGGTGGTGGTCGCCGACCTCTCCCAGCCCCTCCCCGGCTCGGCCACCTCGTCGTCCTCGACGACGGGCACCGGCACGGGCGCGACCAACCGCAACGGCGCCACCGGCTTCCCGACCGGGGGCGTCCGCCCCGGGGGATGACGGGCTCGGCCCTCCATCCCCGACCCTCACCGAGCCACCCGCCGACCCCGATCCCGACCGGAACCCGAGACCCGCCACGCCGGCGGCCACCCGCAGGAGCCCACCATGACCATCCCGCCCGAGCCCGGCCCGCCCACCCCCGAGGGGTCGGCACCGCCTCCCGTGCCGCCGCCCGGGACCGTCCCGCCCTACACCGGGCAGCCCGCGGAGCCACCGGCCCCCGCCAAGGGCTCGACGGTGCGCAACTGGGTCATCACCGGCGTGGCCGCCGCGGTCCTGGCCGTCGTCGCCATCCTCGCCATCCAGCACTTCAGCGCCAGCGGCTCGAGCGCCACGCCCACCCCCACACCCCCCGTCGGCTACCAGGGCCGCGGTGGACGGGGCGGCACGGTGGGGACGATCTCCACGATCTCCGGGACCTCGCTCACCGTCGCCGGCCAGGACGGCACCACCACCTCGGTCTCGACCGACGCATCCACCGTCGTGACCCGCACGGTCGACGGCACCCTCTCGCAGGTCGTGGTGGGCGACACGATCTCGGCGATCGGTGACGTGAGCGGCACCACCGTGGCGGCGACGCGCATCGTCGACCAGGGCGCCAACGCCAACCTCAACCCGAACGGCAACGGCACGGGCAACGGGACGGGCAACCAGCCCGGAAGCGGCAACGGCACCACCAACGGGACGCGGCCTCGTGGCTCCGGCGGGGGCCAGGGCCAGGGCAACCGCCAGGGGCAGGGCCAGGGCGGCCAGAACGGCGCCCGGGGCAAGGTCACCGCGGTGTCGGGCACGACCCTGACCGTCACCGCCAACGACGGCACGACCTACACCGTCACCACCACCTCGACCACCGCGGTCACCGTCACCACGACCGGCGCGGTCTCCGACCTGAAGGTCGGTGACACCGTCCGGGTGATGGGACAGGCGGGCACCGACGGCGTCGTCGCCGCGACCCGCATCATCGAAGGCACCCTGCCCGCCGGCGGCTTCGGCGGCGGGGGCTTCGGGCCTGGGGAGGGCGGCCCCGCCCAGGGCGGCGCGTAGCCCTCACCCGGGAGGCCCGGGCCGTGGTTCCCGCCCCCGGCCCGGGCCACCACCCGCCCCACGAGACGGGTGGTGTGGCGATCAGGCCGAGGCCATCGCCGCCCACACCCGCTGCGGGGTGCACGGCAGGTCGAGGTGGCGCACCCCGAGGTGGGCGAGCGCGTCGACCACCGCGTTCTGCACGGCCGGCGTGGCGCCGATGCTGCCGGACTCGCCGATGCCCTTGGCCCCGAGGGGGTTGAGCGGCGTGGGGGTCTCCATGGTGAGCACCTCGAAGGAGGGCAGCTCGGCCGCCGAGATCACGCCGTAGTCGGCGAAGGTCGAGGTGAGCGGGTTGCCGTCGTCGTCGAACAGGACCTCCTCGAGGAGGGCCTGGGCGACGCCCTGGGCGATGCCGCCGTGCACCTGGCCGTGGGCCAGCAGCGGGTTGATGATCACGCCGGCGTCGTCGACCCCGAGGAAGCGGGTGAGCTCGACCGCCCCGGTGTCGGCGTCGACCTCGACGACGGCCACGTGGGTGCCGAACGGGAAGGTGGAGCCGTCCTGGGTGAGCTCGCCGAGGGTGACGAGCGGGTCGGCCGCCCGGGCCTGGGCCACCAGCTCCCACGCCACGGTGACCGACGGCGTGCCCACCACGTGGAACTCGCCACGGTCGGTGTCGAGCACGACGTCGGCGGGGTTGGCCTCGAGCAGCTCGGCGGCGACGTGGCGGGCCGCCTCGACGAGGCGCTCGCTGGCGTCGGCCACCGACGCGCCGGAGATCTGCACCGAGCGCGAGCCGCCGGTGATCTGGCCCGAGGGCACGAGGTCGGTGTCGCCGTGGACGACATCGATGTGGTCCATCGGCACGCCGAGGCGGTCCGACGCCAGCATCTTCCAGGTGGTGACGTGGCCCTGGCCGTAGGGCGTGGCGCCGGTGACGACGCGGAAGCGGCCGTCGTGGAGGAGCTCGACCGAGCCGTGCTCGGAGCCGCCGCCGGGGGCGGTGACCTCGACGTAGGAGGCCAGGCCGATGCCGAGCAGCTTGTCGTCGCCGGCCTGGCGACGGCGCTCCTGCTCGGCCCGCAGCTCGGCGTAGCCGACCGCGTCGAGGGCCATCTCGAGGGCGGCCGGGTAGTCACCGACGTCGTAGACCGTGCCGGTGGGCGTCGTGTACGGGAACGCCTCGGGCGGCACGAAGTTGCGACGGCGCACCTCGGCCGGGTCCATGCCGATCTCGGTGGCATAGAGGTCGACCATGCGCTCCATGCAGGCGGCGGCCTCGGGCCGGCCGGCGCCGCGGTAGGAGGTGTTGGGCGTGGTGGTGGTGAGCACGGAGCGCCACGCCACCTCGACGTCGGCGATGTCGTAGACGCCGGTGGCCATCATGCGGGTCATCACCGGCAGGAACGCGCTCATCATCCCGTGGGCGCCGGCGTCCTGGGTGATGTCGAGGCGGTAGTGGGTGATGCGGCCGTCGCGGGTGCCACCGATGGTGGCGTCGAGGACCTGGGCCCGGCCGTGGGCCAGGGCCTGCATCGAGGCGGTGCGGTCCTCGGCCCACACGACCGGCCGGCCGGTGCGCTTGGCGAGCACGCCGAGCAGCACGTCCTCCGGGAACGGCGTGCCCTTGGCCCCGAAGCCGCCGCCGACGTCGGGCACGATCACGCGGACCTTCTCACCCGGGAGGTCGTGGTACGTGCAGTACATGTTCTGGGCGACCTTGAAGCCCTGGCACGAGATGTGCTGGACGAGCTGGTCGCCCTCCCACCACGCCGCCGAGGCACGGCCCTCGATCGGGCAGGCGGCGACGCGCTGGTTGAGGATGCGGTGGCTCACCACGACCTCGGCGTCGACGGGTGCGCCGGAGAGGGGCTCGGAGCCCATGGCCACGTTCGAGCCGTGCTCGGGGTGCACGAGGGTGGCGTCGGTGAGGGCGGCGTCGAGGGTGACCACGGGGTCGAGCGGGTCGTAGTCGACGATCACGGCCTCGCACGCGTCGACCGCCTGGGCGAGGGTCTCGGCCACGACGGCGACGATGGGCTCGCCCACGAAGCGCACGCGGTCGGCTGCCAGGATCGGGCGGGCGAGGGTTGGCGGCATCGGCACGAGGCCACCGGGCATCACGTTGTTGGCCAGGTCGGCGGCCACCACGACGTCGAGCACACCGGGCATCGAGCGGGCGTCGTCGACGTCGATCGAGGTGATCAGGCCGTGGGCCAGCGGCGAGCGCACGAACTCTACGTGGGCCATGCCCTCGCGCTGGAGGTTCGCGATGTAGGTGCCCTGCCCGGTGAGGAACCGCGGGTCCTCGACGCGCTGGACCTCGTGACCCAGGATGCTCATGCCTCTCCCCCTTGCCGCCGGCACCGCTGCCGGAGACGGCGAGGCTACCGCTGCGCGGCCGGCCGGCTCCTCACGCCACCCGGATGGTGGCCATCATCCCCAGGTCCTCGTGATCGAGGATGTGGCAGTGGAACACCGTCGTCCCGGCGAGGTCGGCGAACGGGATGCGCAGCCGCACCCAGCCACCGGCCGGGACGTTCACCGTGTCGCGCCAACCCGGGTCGGGCGCGCCATCCGATCGGGACACGACGCGGAACGGCCACACGTGGAGGTGGAACGGGTGATCCATCATCGACACGTTGGTGATCGTCCACTCCTCGACGGTGCCGAGGGCCGCGGTGACGTCGATCCGGCCGGCGTCGAAGGAGCGGCCGTCGATCACGAACTGGCCCGAGCCCATCCCCATCGCGCCCATGGTCACGGTGCGAGTGGCCGAGACCCCGGAGACGTCGGGCCGTGCGGGTGGCGTGGGCGCGACCACGGCGGGGGCCTCGCCCGTGCCGGTGGGCCGGACCTCGAGCAGCGCCGTCGGCGTCGCCGAGCCCGCGGACGAGGAGGCCGACGAGCCGCCGCCCATCATCCCGCCGCCGCCCATCCCGGACCCACCCATGCCCATGCCGCCTCGGGCGACGGTGGCCGCCCGAAGGGTGAGCGGATCGGTGCCCACGGGCACCAGGAGCTCGGCCCGCTGGCCCGGCACGAGCCGCAGCTCGTCGAGCTCGACCGGCCGGTCGAGGGCGCCCTGGTCGGTGCCGGCCAGGGTGAGGCGCCCCGACGACAGCGACAGCACGAGGAACCGGCTGGCGCAGGCGTTGAGGATGCGCCAGCGCTCGAGCGTGCCCGCCTGCGGGCTGATCGTCGGCGCCACCGCGCCGTTCACCAGCACCACGTCACCCTCGCGGCCCATCTGCTTCTCTGCGGTGCTCACCGCGAGTGCTGCGGCGTCGCTGCCGATGCGGGGGTCGGAGATCACCAGCACCCGGTCGGATGCGCCCACCGGGGTCTCGGGTGCCTCCACCACGATCGCCCCCGCCATGCCGGCCGACACCTGGTCGGCCACCTCGCCGTGGTGGTGGGGGTGGTACCAGAACAGCCCGGGCGGGTGGTCGGCCGGGATCTCGTAGCGGTAGGAGTGCGTCCCGCCGGGATCGACCATCACGAACAGGTCGTCGGCGTCACCCTCGGGCGAGACGTGCAGGCCATGGGTGTGGAGGTTCGTGGGCACGTCGAGCCCGTTGCGCAACGTGATGCGCAGGGTGTCGCCCGGACGCACCCTCAGGGTGGGCCCAGGCACCGAGCCGGCGTAGGCGAGGGCGTAGCGCTGTCCGCTGCCCCACGGCACCATCACCGGCGTGGCGGCCAGATCGACGTCGAGGGCTCCGGCCGCGCTCCGCAGCTCGGTCGGGGCCGGCAGCGGCGCCCCACCGGCCGGGAGCTCGAGCGATGCCGCGCCGCCGTCGGCGCCACCCCCGCCACCGGGCGAGCACGCCGCCACCACGACCGCGGCCGCGCCGGCGCCCAGCAGCCCCAGGGCGGTGCGCCTGCTGATCTCGGGGACTGCCAAGGTGGCTCCAGGGGTCGGCCGCCGTCCTTCGACGGTACCCCCGGGGGTGTGCTGGCGACCATCACCCGTCTGGGTGGTTCGTCACGGGCACGGCGGCAGCAGGGCCGCCGGGCTCACTCGTTGTCGATGAACTCCGCAGTGGTGCCGGCCAGCGGCATGCCGGCCTGGCCGAGCTTGCGGTGGTCCCACGAGCGGACCCGGGTCGGGTCGATGCGCACGATGACCCGCTTGTTCATCATGATCTCGACGAACGGGCGCATCTCTTCGGTGTACGGGCCGTTGTAGCGCTCGAACACGCTGATCGCCGGGGCCCAGTACTCGTCGGCGGTGGTGTCGTCGATGATCACCGCGTCGCCCTCGATGGCCACGCCGCGCAGCTGGTCGTAGGTCTTGCCCGCCTCGATCATCACCACGGCCCGCGGGTCGCGCTGGAGGTTCACGGCCTTCTGCGACTTGAGCTTGGTCTCGAAGTAGATCGCCCCGTCGATGTAGCCGTACCACATGGCCGTCAGGTGGGGCAGCCCGTTGGCACCGATGGTGGCGAGCGTGGCGGTGCGGCTGCGCTCGATGAAGGCGGTGACCTCGTCGTCGGTCATCACGATCTGGGATCGCTGGTTGGTGCCCATCGGTGTTCCCCTCCCCTGGTCCGGTGGCGAGACCGTACCCAGCCGCCCGCGATCGACCAAACGAGCGCTCGGGCGCGGGCGTGGCCGCCGCGCCGGTCGACCGTCAGGCGATGACGCCGTGCTCGCGCAGGAGCGCGACCTGCTCCGGGGTGAGGCCGGCCTCGGCCAGCACCTCCTCGGTGTGGGCTCCGAGCGGTGGCGGCGGCAGGGTGCTCACCTTCGACACCCCGTCGAAGTCGACGGGCGACGCGGGGATCGGCACCTCGGCGCCTCCCGCCACGGGCGTGGTGACCATGCCGCCGGCGGCGAGGAGCTGCTCGTCGACCAGGACCTCGGCGATGGTCATCACCGGCTCCCACCACACGCCGTGCTCCTCGAGGATCGGGCCCCACTCCTCGAGCGTGCGGGCCTGGAACGCCTCGTCGAGCAGGTCGTTCAGCGCCGGTGCGTTGGCGCGCATGGCCACGGTGTCGGCGAAGCGCTCGTCGGCCAGCCACTCGGGATGGCCGACCGCAGTGGCGATCTCGGCCCAGTGGCGCATGGGCTGGAGGCCGAGCAGCCACAGCCACCGGCCGTCGCGCGTCGGGTAGGTCGTGAACAGGGGGTTGGTGAACTGCTTGCGCGGCACCTGCATCGTCACGCCGATGCGGCTCAGGAACGCGGCGTCCTGGGAGATGCCGTACCAGCCGTTGCGCAGCAGCGAGGTCGAGACGTGGCGGCCCCGACCGGTCGACTCGCGGGCGTAGAGGGCGGCGCTCAGCCCGCCGACGAGGGCCATGGCGGCGTGGTGGTCGCCGACGGCGCTGCGCAGCATCGGCGGCTCACCGCCGACGGTGTGGGCGTCGGCCTGGCCCGAGCGGGCCCAGTAGCCGCCGATGTCGTAGCTCGGCCGGTCACGGTCGGGGCCGCGGTCGCCGAACCCGCTGAGGGTGGCGACGACGAGCCGGGGGAAGCGCTCGAGCAACGCCTCGGGGGCGAGCCCCCACCCCTCGAGGACGGGAGGGCGCAGGTTGGTGACGAGCACGTCGGCGCCGGCGAGTAGCGCGTCGAAGGCCTCGCGGCCCTCGGGG
>CAMFLJ010000196.1 GCA_945957335.1 uncultured Actinomycetes bacterium
CGCGATTCGCCTTAGTCTCGTGGGCTCGGAGATGTGTATAAGAGACAGGAGTGGCCCAGTCCGCACACGGCGATGCCGGCGAGGAAGTCGAGGTAGGCCTTGCCGTCGCGGTCCCAGAGCCGGGTGCCCTCGCCCCGCACGAACTGCACCGTGGGGGCGCCGTAGGTGGGCATGAAGGGACAATGATCGAGGCCGGGGGGCGCGCCCATGGCCTCTGCATGCGGGTGGTGGTGGACGGCGGTCACGAGGAGGCCTCCGGGGCGGTGGTGATCATGGTGCCGACGCCGGCACGGGTGAACAGCTCGAGCAGCACCACGTGGGGCACGCGGCCGTCGAGGAGGTGGGCCGAGGGCACGCCGGCGCCGAGCGCCTCGAGGCAGGCCTCGATCTTGGGGATCATCCCGCCCGAGAGCACGCCGGTGCGGATGAGCTCGTCGATCTCGGCGGTGTCGGTGGCGGTGATGAGGCTCGAGGGGTCGCCGACGTCGCGGAGCAGCCCGGCGATGTCGGTGAGGTAGATCACCTTCTCGGCCTCGAGCGCGCCGGCGAGGGCGCCGGCCACCGCGTCGGCGTTGATGTTGTAGGCCTGGCCCTCGAGGTCGGCGCCGATGGTGGACACCACGGGGATGAGGTCCTGGGCGAGCAGCGACTGGACGATCGCCGGGTTCACGTTCTTCACGTCGCCGACGAAGCCGAGGGCCGGGTCGCGCAGGTCGGCCTCGATGAGCCCGGCGTCCTCGCCCGACAGGCCCACGGCGAGGGGGCCGTGGGTGTTGATGGCGGCGACGATGTCGCGGTTCACCTTGCCGACGAGCACCATGCGCGCGATGTCGAGGGTCTCGGCGTCGGTGACCCGGAGCCCGTCGCGGAACTCGGACTCCTTGCCGAGGCGGCTCATGAGGTCGCCGATCTGGGGGCCGCCGCCGTGGACCACGACGACCCGGATGCCAACCGAGTGCAGCAGCACGATGTCGGCGGCGAAGCTCTCGGCCAGGGCCGGGTCGGTCATGGCGTTGCCGCCGTACTTCACGACCACGGTGGTGCCGAAGAACTGCCGGATGTAGGGCAGCGCCTCGATGAGCACCTCGGTGGTGTTCACGTCGGCCGCAGCGGGGGCCATCGGCGCGGCGGCGCCCGGCTTCTCGGTCATGACGTGCCCATGTTCTCGTCGACGTACGCGTGGGTGAGGTCGTTGGTCAGGATCTGGCCCCGGCCGGAGCCGAGGCCCAGGTCGGCGACGATGTCGAGGTGGCGTCCGGCCATGTGGGCCTTCACGGCCTCGACGTCGTGATCGACGTCGACCGCACCGCGGCAGACGGTGACACCGCCGTAGCTGACGCTGAAGAGCTCGGGGTCGAAGTGGATCCCGCACGAGCCGAGGTCGCTGGCGATGCGGCCCCAGTAGGGGTCCTGGCCGTACCAGGAGCACTTGACGAGCTGGCTGCGGGAGACGGCCCGGGCGCCGACGAGCGCCTCGTCGTCGGAGTGGGCGCCGACCACCTGGAAGCGCACGACCTTGGTGGCCCCCTCGGCGTCGCCCGCCATCTGGCCGGCGAGGTCGGCACAGGCGGCGGCCACCGCCGCCTCGAGCGCGTCCTGGGGCACGGGGCCGGCCAGCCCGCTCGAGAGCAGCAGCACCGTGTCGTTGGTCGAGGTGCAGCCGTCGACGTCGAGGGCGTTGAACGAGTCGGCCACGCCGTGGGTGAGCGCCGCCTTGAGCTGCTCGGGCGTGGCAGCGGCGTCGGTGGTGAGCACCGCGAGCATCGTGGCCATGTTCGGCGAGAGCATCGCCGCGCCCTTGGCCATGCCGCCGACGGTGAAGCCGGGTCCCTGCACCACCACCTGCTTGGCGTGGGTGTCGGTGGTCATGATGGCGGTGGCGGCCGACGCTCCCCCATCGGCCGCGCGGGCGGCGACGAGGCCGGGGATGGCCGGCGAGATCACGTCCATGGGCATCGGGATGCCGATGAGGCCGGTGGAGCAGACGAGGACGTGGTGGCGGTCGACGCCCAGCTCGGCGGCGACGAGGGCGCACATCTCCTCGGCGTCGCGCATGCCGGTCTCGCCGGTGGCGGCGTTGGCGTTGCCGCTGTTGAGCACCACCGCGGCGGCCTGGCCGCCGGACGACGTCAGGTGGTCGCGCGAGGTGCGCACCGGCGCCGCGGTCATGAGGTTGCGGGTGAACACGCCGGCGGCGGCCACGGGGCGACCGTCGGCGGTGGCGACGAGAGAGAGGTCGGGGGCACCCGACGCCTTGATGCCGGCGGCGATGCCGGCGGCGACGAAGCCGGGGACGGCGGTGACTCCGGTGCTCATGGGTAGACCCCCGTGGTCGAGAGGCCGGTCTGCTCGGGCAGGCCGGTGAGGAGGTTGGCGCACTGCACGGCCTGGCCGGAGGCGCCCTTGGTGAGGTTGTCGATGGCGGCGATGGCCACCAGCCAGCCGGTGCGCTGGTCGGCCCGCACGGTGACGTGGGCGGTGTTGGCCCCGAGGCAGGCCTTGGTGGAGGGCGAGCCGTCGGTGACGACCACGAAGGGCTCGTCGCCGTAGTCGGACCGGTAGAGCTCGAGCAGCTCGGCGGTGGAGTGCGAGCCGAGGGGCCGCAGGTAGCAGGTGGCGAGCATCCCCCTGTTCATCGGGGCGAGGTGCGGAGTGAAGAGCACGCTGACCTCCGATTGCGACGAGCCCGCCAGCCGGGCGACCGTCTGCTCCATCTCGGGGGTGTGGCGGTGGGTGAGCAGGCCGTAGGCGGTGAAGTCCTCGTCGACCGTGCAGAAGGTGGTGTTGGGCTTGGCCGGCCGGCCCGCGCCCGACACGCCGCTCGCGGCGTCGACGACGATGCCGGTGGTCTCGACCAGCCCGTGGCGAACGAGCGGGGCCATGGCCAGGGCCGCCGCCGTGGGGTAGCAGCCGGGCGTGGCCACGGCGGAGGCCGCCACGATCTCGTCGCGGTGCAGCTCGGGCAGGCCGTAGGCGAAGCCGGGCAGCAGCTCCGGGGCGGCGTGGGGCTCGCCGTACCAGGTCGGGTAGAGCTCGGCGTCCTGGAGCCGGAAGTCGGCGGCCAGGTCGACGACCCACCGCACCTTCTCGCGCAGGACGGGCATGAGGGCCTGCGAGGCGCCGTGGGGCAGGCCGCAGAACACCAGGTCGACCCGGTCGAGCAGGGCGGGGTCGTAGGTGTCGAAGACCAGGCCCGGGTAGGCCGCGGCCAGGCTCGGGTAGAGCTCGGCCAGGGCCGTGCCGGCCTGGCTGTCACCCGTGGCGAAGACCACCCGCAGGTCGGGATGGCCCGCGCACAGCCTGAGCAGCTCCGCCCCCGTGTACCCGGAGGCGCCGATGATGCCGACGTCGATCACCCGACAACCATACGGTCGCGTGCATTTCTATGCAACTTCATCCGAACCGCTCGTGGATGGTGGACGCGGGCGACCCGCTTCCACGACCAGCTCGGGAGGTCGTGCCGGGTCAGGCGCGGAGGGTGGCGCCGACGCTGCCCCCGACGGCGTCGACCACGGCGTCGCGCACCGAGGTGATCTCGTCGTCGGTGAGGGTGTGGTCGGCGGCCTGGAGGCGCAGTCGGTAGGCCAGGCTGCGACGCCCGTCGGGCACCGGAGCGCCCCGGAACACGTCGAACAGCGTCAGGTCGACCAGCAGCTCCCCCGCCGCGCCCCGGATGGCGGCGGCCACTCGGGCCGCGGGCACGCCCTCGTCGACCTCGAAGGCCAGGTCGAGGTCGCTCGAGGGGTAGCGGCTGATGGGCCGGTAGGCGTGCTCGCCGTGGGGCAGGGCCAGGGTGGCCCCCAGGTCGACCTGGAGCCAGGCCACGCGCTCGCGGATGCCCATGGCGTCGAGCACCCCGGGGTCGACCTCGCCGACCTCGCCGAGGACGACGCCGTCGCGCACGAGCGCGCCCGAGCGGCCGGGATGTAGGCCCTCGACGGTGCGGCCCTGGTCGATCTCGACCGGCGGCAGGCCGAGGGTGTGGCGCAGCACGTCCCAGGCCTTCACGGCCTCGGTGGCCTCCGCCCCCGCCAGCACGACGGCGAGGTGCTCGCGCTCGTCGGGCAGCGTGGTGCCGGGCAGGGGCAGGCCGAAGACCTTGCCGATCTCGAAGAGGGCCACGCCCTCGGTGCGGTGCGACTCGTTGTAGGCCACCGCCCGCAGCAGGCCCGGGCGCAGCGAGGTGCGCAGCACGGACTCCTCGGCGGCCAGCGGGTTGGTGAGGGTGACCGCCTCGGCGGCCAGCCCGGCGCGGGCGAGGTCGCCGGGGGCGAGGAACGGCAGCGGCATGGCCTCGTGCACCCCCAGGCCGACGAGCACCTGGCGGATCGTGCGCCGGTCGCGCTGCAGCGGCGTGAGCGAGCCGGTCTGCACCGAGGTGGGCACCCGCTTGGGGATGCGCCCGTAGCCGTGGTGGCGGGCGATCTCCTCGATGACGTCGGTCTCGGTGGTCGTGTCGGGCCGGAAGGTGGGCACGGTGACCGAGAACTCGCCGGCGCCGGCCGCGGGCTCGACCCCGAAGCCGATGGGCTCGAGCAGGCGCGGCACCTCGGCCGCGTCGAGCTCGGTGCCGAGCAGCCGGTTGACCCGCGCGGTGCGCACGAGCACCGGGGCACGGTCCGGCAGCTGCCCGTCGACGGTGACCGAGCCCTCGACCAGCCGGGCCCCCGACGGGGCCAGCAGCTCGGCCAGGCGCCGCGCCGCGAGGTCGACGATCTCGGGGTCGGTGCCCCGCTCGAAGCGGGCCGAGGCCTCCGAGCGCAGCCCCAGGAACTTCGAGCTGACGGCGATGGCCATGGGGGCCCACCAGGCGCACTCGAGCAGCACCGAGGTGGTGGTGCCGGAGATCTCGGTGGAGGCACCGCCCATCACGCCCGCGATGCCCACCGCCGTGTCCGTGCCGTCGGCGATCACGCCGTCGCGCCCGGCGGTGAGCGTGCGCTCGACGTCGTCGAGGGTGGTGATGGCCTCGTCGGGGTGGGCCCAGCGCACGCGCAGCGCGCCCTCGGGCAGCTTGGCCAGGTCGTAGGTGTGGTTGGGCTGGCCCAGCTCGAGCATCACGTAGTTCGAGGCGTCGACCACGTTGTTGATGGGGCGCATGCCGAGGTGGGTGAGGCGCTCGGCGATCCAGGCCGGCGACGGCTCGACCTTCACCCCGTCGATGACGCGGGCGTGGAAGCGGCCGCAGAGGTCGGGGTCGACGATGTCGACCGAGACCCGCGACGCGGCGTCGCCGGGCACGATCTCGGGCTGCGGCTCGGGGATGGCGAAGGGCAGGCCGAGGCGGGCGGCGAGGTCGCGGGCCACACCGGCCACCGACATGGCGTCGGGCCGGTTGGGGTTGATCTCGAGGTCGTAGAGGACGTCGGGCGTGATGCCGAGGGCCTCACCGATCGGGGTGCCGAGGGCGGGGCCCGGCTCGCCCGCCGGCGCCACGACAATGATGCCGCTGTGGTCGTCGCCGAGGCCGAGCTCGCGGCCCGAGCAGAGCATGCCGTTCGACCACTCGCCCCGGAGCTTGCGGCGGGCGATCTCGAGCCCGCCGGGCATCACGGTGCCGAGGGTGGCCAGCGGCACGCGGTCGCCGACGGCCATGTTGAACGCGCCGCAGCAGATCTGGAGGGCCTCGCCGTCGCCGGTGTCGACGTCGACGAGCTGGATCTTGTCGGCGTTGGGGTGGGGACGAAGGTCGAGCACCTCGACCACGACGATGCCGTCGAGGCCCTCACCGATGTGGTCGATGGACTCGACCGCCATGCCGAGGTCGCTCATGACGTCGCCGAGGCCGACCGGGTCGTCGTCGGGGAACGGGGCGAACTCGCGCAGCCAGGACAGGAGGACCTTCATGCCGGGAACTGCTCCAGGAAGCGAACGTCGCCGGTGTACATCTCGCGGATGTCGTCGACGCCGTGGCGCATGAGCGCCAGGCGGTCGAGGCCGAACCCGAAGGCGAAGCCGGTCCAGTCCTCGGGGTCGAGCCCGACGTTGCGCAGCACGTTGGGGTGCACCATCCCGCAGCCGCCCAGCTCGAGCCAACCGGTGTTGGCGCACACGCGGCAGCCCCGGCCCTCGCAGTTCAGGCAGTTGATGTCGTACTCGGCCGAGGGCTCGGTGAACGGGAAGTAGGAGGGCCGCAGCCGCGAGTGGATCGACCCGCCGAAGTAGGCGGAGGTGAACGACTCGAGGGTGCCGGCCAGGTCGGCGAAGGAGATGCCCTTGTCGACGACGAGGCCCTCGATCTGGTGGAACACGGGCATGTGCGAGGCGTCGGCGGTGTCGCGGCGGAACACCCGTCCCGGCATCACCGCGTAGATGGGCGGCTCGCCGTCGGTCATCACCCGGATCTGCACCGGTGAGGTGTGGGTGCGCAGCAGCACCGTCTCCGGGTCGCCGAGGTCGACGTAGAGGGTGTCCCACATGCCCCGCGCCGGGTGGGCGGCGGGGATGTTGAGCGCCTCGAAGTTGTACCAGTCGGTCTCGACCTCGGGGCCCTCGGCGACGGTGAATCCCATGCCGGTGAACACGTCGACGAGGCGGTCCCAGGTCTGGGTGACGAGGTGCAGGCTGCCCCGCTCCCGCCCGCCTACGACCTCGGTGAGGTCGAGGCGCTCGGCGGCGAGGGTGACGGCCCGCTCGGCGGCCTCGAGGGCGGCCCGGCGCTCGGCGACGGCGGCGTCGATGGCGGCGCGGACCTCGTTCATGGCGAGGCCGGCCTGGCGGCGGGGCTCGGGCTCGAGGGCCCCGATGCCCTTCTTGAGCGCCGTGAGCTCGCCCTTCTTGCCGAGCAGCTCGGCCTCGACGGCGCGCAGCTCGTCGAGGGTGGAGGCGGCGGCGATGCGCCCCGGGGCCTCGGCCCCGATGCGGGTGATGTCGTCGATCATCGGTCGTTGAGCCTGTCGGGAGAGGGGGACGTCGTCCAATCGGTTCCGGTGCCGCCCGGTGCGCCCGCGCGGCGCTGGCGGGCCGCCTCGAACAGCACCACGGCGCCGGCCACCGCGGCGTTGAGGGACTCGACGCCGGCGGCGAGGGGCACGGTGAGGAGGTGGTCGGCCGCCGCCACCCAGGCCTCGGGCAGGCCGTGGGCCTCGGAGCCGACGGCCACCGCCACCGGGCCGGTGAGGTCGAGGGCCTCGGGCGCCACTCCCCCGGTGGCCACCGTGGCGACCAGGCGGCGCCCCCCGGTGCGAAGGGCGGCCAGCGCCTCGGCGCCGTCGGG
>CAMFLJ010000197.1 GCA_945957335.1 uncultured Actinomycetes bacterium
TGTGTATAAGAGACAGTCGTAGGCGTTCACCTCGCGGGCCTGGTCGACCGTGGGGGCCGAGCCGGCCGGGGTCACGAAGTGGTTGATCTGGAACAGCGGCGAGTCGGGGGTGCCCCGGTTGGGGCGGCAGCTCGGGGTGCCCACCCAGTCCTTCCCGAAGGCCAGGGTGGTGTCGGTGGGCAGCGCGGTGTCGGGCTCGACGATCGTGTCGGCCACCAGGCCGGTGTCGTAGGTGGTGGCGCCGGTGTAGCCGGCGGCCCCCTCGACCAGGAGCTGGCTCGGCTCGGTGAACGTGAACGGGGTGTCCTGGAACAGGCCGTAGCCGGGGTTGTTCCAGGCCGGAGGCGTGCCGCTGTGCTCCGACAGCAGCAGCAGGTTCTGCCGGGCGTCGATCATCTGGCCGAGCGTGGGCGGCGGCTTCGTGGTGTCGTAGGGGTAGAGCCGGTCGAAGAGGCCGGCCTCCTGGAAGACCCGCTGGGTGTCGCTGGTCGACACGTAGTCGCCGACGAAGAGGATGATCACCTCGTCCGGGTTGCGGTCGAGGAAGCGCTTGACCTCGTCGAGCACGTCCCGGAAGCGGGTGGCGCCGTACTCGCAGTAGACGTGGCAGAGGTAGACGTCGCGCTTGGCCGGGTCGATCTTCGCGCTGGCCGCCAGCCGGTTGGCCTGCTCGGGGTTGCCGGCGCCGTCCGGCGAGGCGGCCTCGACCGCCTTCGGGTCGACGGCCAGCTCGGCGGCCCGGTCGGTGATCACCAGGTCGGCGCCGGTGAAGGAGATGGCCGACGGGATGCCGTAGTGCGACTTCAGCAGCAGCGCCCGCACGCCGGCCTGGAGCTGGCCGGTGATGCTGGCGGTCTGCTCGGCGAACAGCCAGCCGGGCACGGCGGTGGTCGACATCGAGTTGTGCGACCCGGCGAACGCCACCTGGTCGAGGGGCCGGTCGCAGAGCTTCGGCGACCCGTTGCAGGCCCGCTCGGACGCCTCGGCGACGCGGGTGCGGGCGGAGTTCGTGGCCCACGCGCCGGCGAGCGAGAGCAGGAGCAGCAGGGCGACGCCGCCGGACAGCACCCAGCGCAGGCGGTGCTCGGCGTGGGGGTGGGTGGGGTCGGCGTCGGCGCGGGCGATGGCGATGTCGGCCGGGGTGCGCCCGACCACGGTGAGCAGCTCGACCACGCCCAGGTAGACGACGTAGGCGCCCACCAGCGCGACGAGCAGCGGGATGACGGCGTCGCGCTGCAGGACCACCACGACGCCGACGGCGATGATCGCGACGGCCCGCCCGATGCGGCCCTGCCGGGTGGCGGGGCTCCAGGCGAGGAAGCGGTCGCGGGCGGCGAACCACGCGACGCGGATGTCGAACGGGGCGTGGCGCGGGGCCGACGCGGTGGCGAGCGCGGCGGCGATGACGCCGTAGCCGATGAGCCACACGCCGAGCACCTGGAGGTCGCCCATGAAGATGGTGATGGCGGAGGTGAGCGCCTTGCGGGCCAGCTCGTCGCTGACGGTCGCGTTGGCCACCCGGGGAGCCAGGACGGTGGAGCCCACGACGAGGAGCCCGGCGCCGCAGAGGGCGAGGCCGACCTTGAACACGCCGCGCCGGGTGTCGCGCTCGAGGGCGACGGCGGCGATCCCGATCAGGGCGGAGCCGATGAGCAGGCCGACGGCCAGCTGCTGCATCTCCTCGGCCGTCTGCCAGAGCTCCATGCCGCGGATGTTGCTGCCGAGGTCGACGAGGAACTGGTCGAGCCCGGTCGGGATGTCGGCGGCCACGTCGGGGTTCGAGATCTGGAGGCTGCCGGCGAGCACGCCGAGCGACTGGCTGAGGTTCACGACCAGGTCGTTGCCGTGCTCGGTGAACAGCGAACGGTGGGCCTCGCGCAGCGCCTTGCGGAAGACCTGCTTGAACGCCTCGGTCTGGATGATGTCGTCGATGGCCGGGCGGATCACGGCCTTGAAGCCGGCGAGCTGGGGCGGTCCGTTCTGCACCAGGGCGTCGGTGAACTGGTCGGCCACCTCGGCGCGGACCGCCTCGGAGTCGAGCAGCTTGGTGACGCGGTTCGCGAAGTGGTCCTGGTCGAAGAGCGACTGGTCGGCCCACAGGGCGACGACGCCACCGAAGAGCGAGAAGCAGAGCACCACCGCCAGGAGGGTGGAGAGGGCCCGGCGCACGTCGTGGCGCGGAGGTCGTCCGCCCTGCTCGCCCTCGTCGGTCACGTCCGCCCCTCCACTGCCGTACGGATCGCGACTGTGGCACAGCCCGGGGCAGACTGATCGCCATGGGTTGGCTGCTCCTGGCGCTCGGCGTGGTGTCGTCGTTCTTCGTGGCCAACGCGTTCGTGCCGGTGCGCCGCAACGTGTGGCTCTTCGTGCCGAGCTTCGTGGGCTCGTGGCTCGCCATCGAGCTGGCGTGGCTCAACATCGTGGTCGGCGTGGCCCTCACCGGCCTGCTCGTGTGGTGGGGCGCGCTCGACCACTGGTCGGGCTGGGTGGGCCTCGTGCTCTGCGTGGCGAGCTGGATCGCCCTGCTCGTCACCATCGTGTGGTCGCGGGGCGCCGCCCGCAGTGCCGCCGCGGTGCTGGCCGACATGGGGGAGCCCGACGTCGTCAGCCGCGGTCGCTGGACCCGCACCCGCAACGTCACCTTCGCCCGCGTCGCTGGTCGCACGCTGAAGCTCGACGTCTACGCGCCGGCGCTGCCGGCCGAGCCCGGCGCCCTCCGGCCGGCCGTGCTCCAGGTCCACGGCGGGGCGTGGGTCATCGGCGACAAGCGCGAGCAGGGGATCCCGCTGCTCAAGGAGCTGGCGCGCCACGGGTGGGTCGGGTTCAACGCCAACTACCGCCTCAGCCCGGCCGCGACCTGGCCCGACCACCTCGTCGACATCAAGCGGGCGCTGGCGTTCATCCGCGAGAACGCCGCCACCTACGGTGTCGACCCGGGGTTCGTGGTGGTCACCGGCGGCTCGGCGGGCGGCCACCTCGCCGCCATGATGGCCCTCACCCATGGCGACCCCCGCTACCAGCCCGGCTTCGAGGCCGCCGACACCAGCGTGCAGGCGTGCGTGCCGTTCTACGGCGTCTACGACTTCACCAACCGGGCCGGCACCATGCCCACCCAGTTCCGCGACTGGATCCTGCAGCCGCTGGTGATGAAGGCGTTCTTCGACGACGAGCCCGAGAAGTTCGCGGCGGCCTCGCCGATGGACAACCTGCGGCCCGACCTGCCGCCGTTCTTCGTGGTGCACGGCGACCACGACACGCTGGCCCCGGTCGAGGACGCCCGGGCGTTCGTCGAGGCCCTCCGGGGCGTCTCCACCTCGTCGGTCCACTACCTCGAGCTGCGCGGCGCCCAGCACGCCTTCGACGTGTTCACGTCGGTGCGCACCACGCGCGTGGTGCGGGCGGTCGACCGGTTCCTCGGCGTGGTGTGGCGCGACCACCGGGGCCTGCCCCACGGCGCCGAGGTCACCGACCCCGTGGTCGACGCCGACCCGACGGTGCCCGACGCCTCCGACCAGCCCCTCGATCCCGAGCGCCTCGAGGCCTGAGCCGGCGAACCATCCCCCACTCTCGGTGGTCCAGGGTGGGAAGATCCCTCCGCACCGTGAGGGCGGAGGCGACGGCGGGACGTTCCCGCCCCCTCGGCGACCCCGGGGCACGTTGCCTGTTCGGTCCCACCGACTGGAGCAACCGCCATGCACGAAGGACACCGATGACCGAGATGGCGCTCGATGCCGTCGACCTCGCCGCGGCCGCCCCGCACCTGCGCGCCCTCGCCACGCCGGGGGCCGACGCACCGTTTAGCGAGCTCGCCGACCACCTGCCGATCGGCGTGTTCGTGGTCGAGCTGGGCCGGGGGGTCGTGTACCTCAACCGCCACCTGATCGACCTCACCGGGCTCGACCTCGCCGCCGACCCCACCCGACCCGGGCACTCGGCCGTGCACCCCGACGACCGTGAGCGGGTCGGCTCGGTGGCCCGGCGGGTCGTCGCCCGCGGCCAGGCCCGCATGGTCGACTGCCGCATCACCGTCCTCGACGGCGCCGTGCGCACCGTCCGCTGCCGCCTGGCCCCCCTGCCCGACGAGCAGGGCGCAATCGTGGGCCTCGTCGGCACCGTCGCCGACCACACCGACGTCGAGCGCCAGCTCGAGCACCGCGCCACCCACGACGAGCTCACCGAGCTGCCCAACCGGGCGCTCCTCGCCGCCCACCTCGACGCCGCCCTCGTCCGCGCCGCCGCCGAGTCGACCTCGGTGGCCGTGCTGTTCGTCGGGCTCCTGCGCGTCCCTGTCGTCACCCACGCCCTCGGCCACGCCGCCGGCGACCGCCTCGTGCGCCAGGCCGCCCGCCGCCTGGTGGCCTCCGTCGGCCCCGACTCGCTCGTCAGCCGCTTCGCCGAGGACCGCTTCGTGGTCGTGGTCGAGGGCATCGCCGACGACGCCGCAGCCACCGCGCTGGCTGAGCGCCTCGTCGAGGCCATGGAGCAGCCCTACGTGGTCGGCGACGACGACGCCTTCATCGGCGCCGCGGTGGGCATCGCCGTGGCCGCCGGGGCCGGCAGCACCGTCGACCAGCTCGTCTCCGACGCCGGTGTCGCCATGGCTCGCGCCGTCGCGGCCGAGGCCGCCGTCGAGGTCTTCGACGCCGGCATGCGCTCCGAGGTCGAGGAGCGCCGCACTCTCGAGATCAGCCTGCGCCGCGGCATCGAGCGCGGCGAGTTCGGCCTCGCCTACCAACCCATCGTCGAGCTGGCCGAGGGCCGCCTCCTCGGGTTCGAGGCGCTGGCCCGGTGGGTCGACCCGCCGGCGCCGGGCATGGGCCCCGCCCAGTTCATCCCCGTGGCCGAGGACGCCGGGCTGATCGGTGCGCTCGGCAGCGAGCTGCTCGGCCAGGCCTGTGCCCAGCTCGCGCACTGGCAGCGCATCCGGCCCGAGGTGTTCGTGTCGGTGAACCTGTCGGCCCGCCAGCTGGCCGAGCCCGACCTGCCCGAGCGCGTCGCCCGGGCCCTCGCCGACGCCGGCGCCCACCCCGCCGGCCTGCACCTCGAGATCACCGAGACGGTGCTGCTCGACGACGTCGACGGCGCCGTCGAGTCGCTCCAGCAGCTCAAGTCCACGGGCGTGCGGCTCTGCCTCGACGACTTCGGCACCGGCTACTCGTCGCTCACCTACCTGTGCCGGCTCCCGGTCGACGTGGTGAAGATCGACCGGTCGTTCGTCGCCGGGCTCGGCGTCTCCGACCGCGACAGCTCGGTCGTCGCCGCCATCATCGGCATGGCCGGCACCCTCGGGCACCACCTGGTGGCCGAGGGCGTCGAGACCTCCGACCAGGCCGGTCGCCTGCGGGCGCTGGGCTGCGACATGGCCCAGGGCTACCTCTACTCCCGGCCCGTGCCGGCCTCCGACGCCGAGGCCATGCTCGGCGAGCCCACCGCCACCGCCTGACGCCACACCTCGCAGGCGGTCGGCACCTGCCGAGCGTCATCGACCCGGGCCCCGGCGCGGGCTGGCACCATGGGGCCTCCCGCCCGCTCGGCGGAACCGGTACGGAAAGGACCCTCGGATGCAGCTCGGAATGGTCGGTCTCGGGCGCATGGGCGCCAACCTCGTGCGCCGCCTCGTGCGCGACGGCCACACCTGCGTCGTCTACGACGTCAACGCGGACTCCGTGGCCTCGCTGGCCGCGGAGAGCGACGCCATCACCGGCGCCTCCGACCTCGACGACTTCGTCGCCAAGCTCGAGCTGCCCCGCGCCGCCTGGGTCATGGTGCCGGCGGCCTTCGCCGGCCAGACCGTCATGGACCTCGCCGACCGCATGCAGTCGGGCGACATCGTCATCGACGGCGGCAACACCTACTACCGCGACGACATCGACCGGGCCGAGGTGCTCACCCCGAAGGGCATCCACTACATCGACGTGGGCACCAGCGGCGGCGTGTTCGGCCTCGAGCGCGGCTTCTGCCTGATGATCGGTGGCGAGGACGGGCCGGTGAACCACCTGGCCCCCGTGTTCCGCACCATCGCCCCCGGCATCGGCGACATCGACCGCACCCCGGGCCGCAGCGGCGACGCCACCCCCGAGGAGGAGGGCTGGCTGCACTGTGGCCCCGTCGGCGCGGGCCACTTCGTGAAGATGGTCCACAACGGCATCGAGTACGGGATCATGGCCGCCTACGCCGAGGGCCTGAACATCCTCCGCCACGCCGACGTGGGCCTGCACCAGCAGGAGGCCGACGCCGAGACCACCCCGCTGCGCGACCCGAAGTACTACCAGTACGACATCGACACCACCGCGGTGTCCGAGGTGTGGCGTCGCGGCAGCGTCGTGGCCTCCTGGCTGCTCGACCTCACCGCCTCCGCGCTCTACGGCGACCCGCAGCTGGCGTCGTTCGCCGGCCGCGTCAGCGACTCCGGCGAGGGCCGTTGGACCAACCTCGCCGCCATCGACGAGGGCGTGCCCGCCCACGTGCTCACCGCCGCCCTCTACGAGCGCTTCAGCTCGCGCGGCGAGGCCGACTTCGCCGACAAGGTGCTCTCGGCCATGCGCAAGGAGTTCGGCGGCCACGACGAGAAGCCGGCGGGTGGCGGTGGCGCCTGAGCCCGGCTCGGGCGACGGCACCACCACGGTCCACCTCTTCGACGGTGAGCCGGCGATCACCCTGGCCGCCGGGCCCACCGCGCTCTCCGTCCTGCCCGAGCTCGGTCTGCTCGGCTCGTCGCTGACCCACAAGGGGCTCGACCACCTCGACCTGCACGGCGGCCCCGGCGCGGCCCGCGGCGGCCACACCACCGGCCTGCCGTTTCTGGCGCCGTGGGCCAACCGCCTCGGTGGCGACACCTACCGGGTCGGCAACCGCAAGGTCGACCTCTCCGCTGCGCCCGCCATCCACCGCGACGGCAACGGCCTGCCGATCCACGGCACCCTCGTCGGCCGGCCGGGGTGGACGGTCGCCGCGGTGCGCACCCAGCCCGGGTCGGCGTCGCTCAGCGCCCGCTTCGACGCCGCGGCCGACGACGAGGTCATGGCCTCGTTCCCGTTCCCGCACGCGCTCGTCGTGGCCCTCACCGTCACCCCGGGCCGGCTCAACGTGGCCACCACCCTCACCGCCACCGGTCGCCGGGCGGTGCCGGTGAGCTTCGGCTGGCACCCCTACTTCCGCATCCCCGGG
>CAMFLJ010000198.1 GCA_945957335.1 uncultured Actinomycetes bacterium
ACACTATCCTCTTCGTCGGCAGCGTCAGATGTGTATAAGAGACAGGCCACGCACCTCGCCTCGTCGTCGACCGACCCCAACCTGCCGCCCATGGGCCTGCGCCTGCGCCTCAAGGCCGACTTCGACCTCACGCCGTACCACGGCGACGCGCTCGTGATCCTCACCGCGCTGAAGAAGTACGGGATGATCGTCGCCGACAACGGCAGCAACTGGTTCATCACCGGCGCCGCCGACACCCGCTGGAACGACGACGACCTGAACCAGCTCAAGCTGGTGCCCGGAAGCGCCTTCGAGGCCGTCGACACCGGCGAGACCCTCCGCAAGTAGCGATCTCGCGCGAGGTTCAGGTGGTGGACCACTCCTGGTCGAACCAGCGGCGGATGCGCGAGGAGCCGAACGTGGCCTTGTCCTGGGCCAGCACGGTCGACGGCCCCTCCATGTCGCCGTGCGGTGCCGCGCCGCTGAGGAAGGTCACCTGCACCTTCGCCACCTGGTCGTCGCCGAACTCGAGGTAGCAGATGCCCGTGCCGTCGTAGGTGACGTCGGTCTGCTCGCCCCGGGCGAGGGCGATCAGCTCACGCGCCACGATCGAGGCCTGGCCCTCGGCGAACACGCCGGCCTTGGGCGTGCCGACGCTGGTGACGTCGCCCACCGCGTAGACGCCCGGGTAGGCGGTCTCGAGGGTGAGCGGGTCGACCGGGATCCAGCCGTCGACGCACATGCCCGATTCCTGCACCACGAGCGGCGCCCGGTGCACCGGGACGGCGAGGAACAGGTCGAAGGGCAGCTCGGTGCCGCTGGCGCAGACCGCCACCTTCCGGTCGCCGTCGAGCTCGACGACGAGCTCACCGGGGTGCCACGAGATCCCCCGCTCGGCGAAGGCCTCGAGCAGGGCGGCCGACGCCTCGGGTGACGGCGGGATGGGCACGCCGAGCGGCATCACCAGGGCGACCTCGGACTGGTCGCGGATGCCCCGCTCGGTGAGGAAGTCGTGCACCAGCAGCGCGGTCTCGCTGGGCGCCGGCGGGCACTTGAACGGCGTCGAGGTCACGCCGACGACCACGCGGCCACCGGGGAAGTCGGCCAGGACGTCCCTCGTCGCGAACGCGCCGGCCACCGTGTAGAACTCGTGGCCCGCCTCGACCAGGCCCGGAGTGGCGTCGGGGTGGAGGTCGGCGCCGAGTGCCACCACGAGCACGTCGGCCTCGAAGGTGCCCGCATCGGTCTCGACCCGCCGCGCCACCGGATCGATGGCGGTGACGGTGGCCCGCACGAAGGTCACGCCGGGCTTCACGAGGTCCTCGTAGGGGTGCAGCACCTGGTCGGACTCGGTGCGCCCGAACATCACGTCGAGCTTCGAGAACCCGAAGACGAACCCCTCGCCCTTGTCGACGAGGGTCACCTCGACCTCGTCGCCGAGCGCCTCGGACAGCGAGGTGGTGAGCTCGAGCCCACCGAAGCCGGCACCGAGCACCAAGACCTTCATCACGATCCCCCACCCTCGGGTGCCACGGTCGGTCCGTGCCCCGCCGGGCGGGTGCCCGACGGGTCCCCCCGCTGGCGCACGATCCTAGGGACCGGAACGCCCGCGAGGGGACATAGTGCACTTTTCAGTACCGCGGCCCGGTCGCGTCAGGCGCCGGTGGTGGAGGAGGTGGAGCCGTCGGCCGAGGGAGCGGCCGGCGGGGTGCCGGTGGGGGCCTGGCCGTCAGGGTGCTGGCCGCCGGGGCCGGGACCACCGAAGCCGTCCTCGGTCTTGAGCAGCGTGAAGCTGCTGTCGAAGAGCAGCGTGGCGGTGGTGCCGTCGGCCTTCTTCACGTGGGCCTCGTAGGTGGCCTCGCCGCTCGAGTCGGTCTCGACCCGGATGATCGTGCCGTCGGGGATCGCGGCCTTGGCGGCGGCGGTCACCTGGTCGGCCTCGGTGCCGGTGAGCACCGTCTCGCCCGGGCCGTTCGGCATGCTCGCCGGGTCGGGCCGGGTGCCGTCGGCGGTGGCCGCCGGCGGCGTGGTGGCGGTGGCGCTCGAGGTGGCGCTCGTGGTCGCCGCGCCGGCGATGCCGGCGGCGCCGAGGAGGATGCCCGCCGCGGCGGCACCTCCGATCACGAGGTTCCGCACGCGGTTGGAGCGGCGGACGGGCAGCACGGAGGTGAGCGGGTCGGGGGTCTGGTCGAAGTCCATCGGTGTCTCCTGGTTCGGTGCCCCCGGGGTCGTTCCCGGAGGCCTGGGACCACCTTCGAGGATCCGCACGAGAGGAAGGTCAGCCGTCGGTAAGGCCGGCGACACGATCTCCTGTGGGCTTCCTGGCAGTGGGGCGACGCCGGTCGGCCTAACGTCGCCCCGGTCGTCGGAGGAGGGGGACGCAGATGTCGGAGCAGCTCGGAGCGGTCGTGGTCGGAACCGGGTTCGGGGTGCTCACGCACCTGCGGGCCCTGCGCGCCGCCGGGATCGAGGTCACCGCCCTCGTCGGTCGCGACCCGGGGAAGACCGCCGCCCGAGCGTCGCTCTTCGACGTGCCCCACGCCTGCACGTCGCTCGCCGACGCGCTCGCCCTCCCCCGCACCGAGGTCGTCGCCGTGGCCACGCCCCCGCACAGCCACGCCGAGCTCGTGCTCGAGGCCGTCGGCGCCGGGCGCCACGTGCTGTGCGAGAAGCCCTTCGCCCGCGACGTCGACGAGGCCCGGCAGATGCTGGCGGCCGCCGAAGCGGCCGGGGTCGTGCACCTCCTCGGCACCGAGTGGCGCTTCGGCACCGGCCAGGCGCTGCTCTCCCGGGCCGTGCGCGACGGCGTGATCGGCGAGCCCCGCTTCGGCCTGTTCGCGCTGCAGATCCCCTCGCTCGTCGATCCCGGCGCCGAGCTGCCGGCGTGGTGGGAGGACGAGGTCGAGGGCGGCGGTTGGCTGGGCGCCCACGGCTCGCACGTGATCGACCAGATCCGCACCACCGTCGGCGAGGTGGAGTCGGTCAGCGCGCTGCTGCAGACCCTCGCGCCCCGCCCGGCGATGACCGCCGACGACACCTACACCGTGCAGTTCCGCCTGGCTGGTGGCGCCACCGCGTTGATGCACGGCTCGTGCGCGATCGGTGGTCAGTTCCTGATGAGCTCGAAGGTGACCGGCACCGCGGGCACAGCCTGGCTCCAGGGCGAGGAGGTGTGGGTCGACACCGGCAGCGGGCCGAGGGCGCTCGACACGCCGGCCGACCTGGTCCTCGGGCCACCGGACCCGCCCCCGGCGGAGCTGCTCCACACCGCCTACGACATGTGGCACTCGATGGGCATCGACCTCGGCCCCTACACCCGGGTCTACGAGGTGCTGCGCGATCGCGTGCTCGGCCGCGAGGTGGCCCCCGACCCGGTAGCCGCCACCTTCGCCGACGGTGTGGCCATCCAGGCCGCCACCGACGCCATCCGCCGCTCGGCAGCCGACGCCACGTGGGAGACCGTCACCACGGCGTGACCGGCGCGGTCGCCGACCACCTCGCCACGGTCGCCTATCGGTCGACGTAGCGGGCCGGGGACTCGCCGACGACCGCCCGGAAGTGTCGGATCAGGTGCGACTGGTCCGCGTACCCGAGCTCGGCCGCCAGGAGCGCCCAGTCGACGTCCTCGTCGGCGTGGGCGGCGGCGGCCACGTCGAGGAGCCGGTGGCGCTGCACCACCGACTTCGGGCTCACGCCCACGTACTCGCGGAACCACCGCTGGAGGGTGCGATCCGACACTCCGGCGAGGTCGGCCAGCTGGCGGGCTCGCAGGATCGTGCGATCCACCTCGGCCCGTTCCACGAGGCCGGCGACCCGGTCGACCATCGGGTCGGGCCGCGGGTCGAGCGACTCCAGCCACGAGCCAAGCTCGACCGCCGCGTCCTCGACCGCCAACCCGGGATCGAGCAGCCGCGCGGCGATCGCGCGGTCGTCGACGCCGATCACCTCCGCCGCCGGCACGACCCGGTCGACCAGGCGGTCGAGACCACTCGTCACGAAGGGCCGGAAGCCGCCAGGACGACAGGCCACCGCCACGGTGCGGCCGACGCCGTCGAGGGCCCGCTCGAACAGCGCGGTCGGCACCCCGTGGACGAGCAGCCGCGGCTCGCCCTCCCACACCTCGGCAGCGACGTGCACCGTGGGTCGCGGGATGATGCGCTGGGTGTGGGTCGCATCGGTGTCCCAGGTGACCCACCAGAGATAGTCGAGGCACCATGCCAGCGCCGCAGGCGGCTCGGCCCGGCCGATCGTGATCTGCTCGGCAGCCCGGCGCGGGTCCAGGACCTGCGCCTGGTCGCGGGGCCGGCTCGGGTCCATGGGCGGAGTGTAGGGAGCTGTCGCATTTCTCCTATCGGACGACCCGGAGCCGACGCACGCTGGGGCCATGACCGCGAAGCTCGCCATGTTCACCATCGACTGCGCCGATCCCGCCGGCCTCGCCGCCTTCTACAGCGAGCTGCTCGGGATGGAGCTCGCCCACTCGGGCGACGACTACGCCATGCTCACCGGTGACGGCCCTGCGCTCGGCTTCGGGAGGGTCGACGGGTACCAGGCTCCCGGGTGGCCGAACGAGCACGGCTCCAAGCAGTACCACCTCGACCTGGCCGTCGAGGACATCGCCGCGGCCGAGGCCATCGCGCTCGAGCTCGGCGCCACCCTCGCCGACCCCCAGCCCGGTGAGACCTGGCGCGTCCTGCTGGACCCGGCCGGCCACCCCTTCTGCCTCACCTCTGCGGCCAACTGGGGGTGAAGCTGCGAGGGCCGGCGGGCTAGAGGTAGGTCACGTAGTCGTCGAGCGCCTTCAGCACCTCGTCGCGCGTGCCGACCGGGAGCTGCAGCGCCGTCTCGGTGACGCCGAGCGAGGCGAAGAACTCGAGCTTCTCCGGAGTCGGCACCACCCCCATCGGCACGATGTGCAGCGCGTCGGGGTCGCGACCGGCGGCGACCACCGCTGCCCGGAGGGCCGGAAGGCTGGCCTTGAGGCCCGACCCGCCGAAGGGGATCCAGCCGTCGGCCCACTCGGCCACGGCCGAGAACAGCTTCGGACCGGCCCCGCCCCCGATCAACGTCCGCACCCGTGGACGCTGCACCGGCTTGGGCCACGACCAGGACGGCGGGAGCGACACCAGCTCGCCGTCGTACGCGGCCACGTCGTCACGCCAGATGGCCTGGGCCAGCAGCACGTGCTCACGGACCAGCGCCCGACGAGTCCGGTGGTCGACGCCGTGGTCGCGCATCTCCTCGACGTTCCAGCCGTAGCCGACGCCGAGGGTGACCCGACCGCCCGAGATCCGGTCGAGGGTGGCGATCGCCTTCGCCCACGAGATCGGGTCGTGCTGGGCCGGGAGGCTGACGGCGGTGCCGAGCCGGATGGTCGACGTCAGCGAGGCAGCCGCCGCCAACGACACGATGGGGTCGGGCGTGCGGAGGTACTTCTCCTCGAGCTCGTCGCCCCCGGTCGGCGGCGGAGTCTCGCGGCTGATCGGGATGTGGGTGTGCTCGGGCACGTACAACGAGGCGAAGCCCCGCTCCTCGGCGGCCACGGCGAGCTCGTGGACCGGGATGGTCTGATCGGTGGCATGGATGGTGACGCCGATGCGCATGCCCGGGAGTATGGCCTCAGGTGCCTGGTCGGGTTCGGGTGACGGCGCCGACCACGACGGTGACCGGCCGCCTCGCCGTCAGAAGGCGGCGAGTACCGGCGTCGGCTCGGGGAGCGGGTCGGGCAGGGTGACCCCGATGTCGAGGAGGTGGGGCACCGGCGTGGCCTGCGAGGCGTCCCACCAGACCAGCCAGCCCCTCGACGCACCCGTGGAGGGGACGACCGGATCGTGGGCGTACTGGGCCGCCACCCCGATGACCCAACGGTGGGTCGTGTCGGCGCCGAGGCTCGTGAGCACGACGCTCCCGACCCCGTCGAGCGTGGACACCTCGGGCATCACGTGGAGCTGCCCGGAGGCGTCGTACCAGGGCATCCCCGAACGATGGCCGGCCGGGCCGCCGACAGCCACGGGCGCCACGGCCGCGTCGCTCAGCGCACCGGTGCCCGGGTCGACCGTGTAGCCGATGGGGGCCGGTGGAGTGATGCTCTCGTTCTGACCGACCGCCGCGAGGAGCAATCCGTCGGGCCTCCACACCACGTCGGACGGCCCACCGGCGTCGACGCCTGCGGGCATCGACAGCGACGTGACCCCGCCGGTGATCGCCACGAGGTGGAGCTGCGCGCCGGCCACCGGCAGCCAGCGACCGTCCGGCGACGGCAGGTACGGGAGACCGTCGCCCAGCTGGGTCCTGAGGCGCGCCGCGGATGACGCGTCGAGCGGAACCTGGAACAGGTCCCAGTTGGTGAAGCCGAACGTCACGCCGACCTGACCGTCAGGCAGCAGGCCGAGCGACTCCATCGAGGCGTGCTCCGGGCCGTCCCCGGAGAAGGCGGCAGCGAGCCCGGCCTGGTCGGCGAGCGCCGTCTGCTTCCTGCTCACGGTGTCGACGGCGACGAGGCGCTGCTCACCCTTCGACGGGTCACCAAGTGCCAGCACGACCGTGGCGGGGAAGCCCTCAGGCAGCGGGACGGCGGTCGGCTCGGATCTCCCAGCGGGCGTCGACGTGGAGGTCGTGACGTCACCGGCGCCGGAGCTCCCCGAGCTGCAGGACGCGGCGACGAGCGCCAGCACGGCGGCCCCCACGACCACTGCCTTCCTGTGCCACCCCACGGCCCCCGCAGTGCGCATCTGGCCAGTCTCGTACCGACGAGGTGGTCGATGTCGGCGAAACGGGGAAGGGACCCGTGATGCGTGCTTCCACCAAGCAGGTCACATCAGCCACCATCGACGCCGTCGAGGCGGCGCGGCAGCGTGCCGCCGGGGTCGTCGGGTCGAGCGCCGACATGGTCACCTCCGCCGTCGAGAAGGGCGCCTCCGTCGTCGAGGGCGGCATCGAGAAGGTGGCCGACCGCGTGCCGAGCGCCGCGATCTCGGTGAATGAGCGGCCCCGGCGTCACCGGGTGCGCTCGCTGCTCATCGGCGCCGTCGTGCTGGTCGTGATCCTCGCCGTGGCCAAGAAGCTCACCGCCCAGGCCGAGCC
>CAMFLJ010000199.1 GCA_945957335.1 uncultured Actinomycetes bacterium
GTACCTGGCCACCTGGCTGCTCCAGGTGATGCCGCTGTTCTTCTTCGTCGGCGGTTGGGCCCACACGGTCGCGCTGGCCCGCTTCCAGGCCGACGGTCGCGGCTCGGTGTGGCGCTTCAGCGTGCGGCGGCTCGTGTCGCTCGGCCGGCCGGCCCTCGCCCTGGCGGTGGCGTGGTGGGTCGTGGGGGCGTTGGTGGCCGCGGCCCTCGACGTCGAGTGGACGCGCCGGGCCGTGATCCTGATCCTGTCGCCGCTGTGGTTCCTCGTGATCTACGCCATCCTCGTGGCGCTCCTGCCGCTCGCCACCTGGCTGCACCGCCGCTTCGACGTGCTCGTGCTCGTGTGGGGTGCCGGCCTGGCCGCCCTGATCGACGTGGGGCGCTTCCGCTACGGCTGGGACGCGCTGGGCTGGCTGAACATGGTCGTGGTGTGGGGGCTGTGCCACCAGCTCGGCTTCTTCTACGACCGGCTGGCCCGGGCGTCTCGACAGGTCGGGTGGTCGATGCTGTTCGGCGGCCTGTTCACGCTCTCCGCGCTCGTCTTCTCGGGCCTGTACCCGGGCTCGATGGTCGGGGTGCCCGGCGACCGCCTCTCGAACATGGCCCCGCCGACCGTGTGCATCGCCGCCCTGCTCGTCCTGCAGGTGGGCGCGGCCATGCTCGTGCGGCCGTGGGTGACCGAGCGCCTGCGCACCCGGCATCGCTGGCAGTGGGCCAACGAGGGAATGAGCCGCGTGTCGCTGCCGCTCTACCTCTTCCACTCCACCGGCCTGGCCGTGTGGGTGGCGGTGATCTACAACGCGGTCGGGTACAACCGGGCGTTCGGGATGGTGCCCGACGTCGACATCGACGCCGTCTGGTGGCTGTCGCGCCCGCTCGCGGTGATCGGCCCGCTGGCGTGCACCGCGCCGATGATCTGGGTGTACCTGCGGTTCCACCGGACGGGCCGACCGCTGCCGGTGCCCGACGACGGGGTCACGAGCGACCGACGAGACGTCGACGGCTGACGGGCCCGGGTGGGAGGCGCGCTCCCAACACATCCTGTGATGCACCGGTGACCTGTGCTTCACTGAAGGGCGGCGGCGGGACACTGCACGGAGGCTGGACGATGCAGAGAGCTCGACGAGCACGTTTCAGATCCGCCGAGCGGCGCCGGCGGCCCTGCTGGGACTGGCGCTTCTCGGCGTAGGCGGTACCGCACTGGCAGCAGGTGGGCCGAGCCCGGCAGGGCCGGCGCGCGTCGAGGTCGTCCTCGTCGCCGACGGCGGCAGCTCGCCCACTGCGACGCCCTCGACCTCCGTGGTCACCATCGATCGCCCGACCGGTCGCCAGATGGCCACGGCGACTCCCGCGGTCGTCGTCGCGTCGTCTGCGGACGGCGCCACCGAGACCGTGCAGCTGTCGGTGGCCGCCGGGCCCTTCACCGCAGCGGTCGCACCGGGAGCCGAGCTGGTGGTGCTGTCCCCTTCGGCCGGCGCGTCCACCGGCACGCTCCCGCGGCTCACCGTGGTCAACGCGCTCGGCGATGGTGCGGGGTGGGCCAGCCGCGGCCGGGTGAGCGACTTCCACGGCCTCTCGGGTGACGGGTGCCCCGCGGCCGACTGCATCGACGGCGGGCAGCTGGGCTGGTCGCCCGCCGCCGCCGTCGTGTCGGGCGGAGGCGCCCAGGTGCAGACCGGTCCGCCGGTGGCTCCGGGCTCGTCGGTGCTCGGTGGGGTCGGCGCCACGTTGTGCTCGGTGCCCCAGGGCGGAGGCGGAGGCACCTTCACGTGCGACGCCTCGTTGGTCCTCGCCGTACCGCCCTCCGCCGCGCCCGGCGACTACACCGCGGTGCTGTCGCTGGCGACCGCCGACGGGGCGGTGGCCACGGGTGCCGACGTCGTGCTCACCGCCCGGGTCGGCACCGCGGCCCTGCCCGTCGTTCCCCAGGGCGGGGCCATCGACTTCTTCGGCGGCGGGTTCGGTCCGGGCACCACCGTGACGATCACGCTGCACTCCACACCGGTCGTGCTCGCGACCACCACCGCCGACGCCTCCGGGCGATTCGCGGTGTCGGTCACCATCCCGGCGGACACGCCGACGGGCCTGCACCGCCTCGTCGCCACCGGCATCGGCCCCGACGGGCTCCCCCACGCGGTGGCCATGACCATCGAGGTCGTCCCGATCGGCACCGCCGTGCCGCCACCGGGCCCGCCGGTCACGGCACCACCGACCACGGTCACGCCCGAGGTGCTCGGCACCCAGGAGCTGCCGGCCGCGGCGAGGGGCTCGGTCACCCCGGTGGCCGACGGGTCGCCCGCACCCACCGGATCGACCACGACGACACCGAGGTCCGTCGGGCCCGATGAGCGGGCAGAGGGCCCTGGCGCCGGCGGCAGCGGCGGGTCGAGCGGCCCCGGGTCCACCGCCTGGTGGCTCGTCGTGGCGGCGGTGGTCGCCGGCGGCGTCGCCGTGATCGCTGTGCTCCGACGTCGACGGACGGCTGCCTGATCTCCCATCCGGAGGTGAGGCCACATCGCCGGCACGACCCTGCAGCTTGCGGCATGCTGTCGCCGGGGAAAGGGGGGCTGACATGGCTCTGGAGGTCGTGGGGGTCGGTTTCGGGCGCACCGGGACGAACTCGCTGAAGCTGGCACTCGAGCTGCTGCTCGAGGGTCGGTGCCACCACATGCACGAGGTGTTCGAGCGGCCCGAGGTGATCCCGCTGTGGACCGACGCGGCCGACGGCCGCGCCGACTGGGCCGCCGTGTTCGACGGCGACGTGGCCACGGTCGACTGGCCCGGCGCCGCGTTCTGGAAGGAGCTGGTCGAGGCCTACCCCGACGCCAAGGTGCTCCTGTCGAAGCGCGAGACGCCCGAGCAGTGGTGGAGCAGCGCGAGCGGCACGATCTTCATGACGCCGGACTCGCCGAACATGCCGCCGGAGATGCAGGCGTGGCTCGCCACCGCCATGGGCCTCATCGCCCGACACGGTGTCGACCCGACCGACCCGGAGGTGTCGATGGCCGCCTACGAGCGCCACCTCGACGAGGTGCGCTCGGCGGTGCCGGCCGACCGGCTGATCGAGTGGACCACCGGCGACGGCTGGGGCCCGTTGTGCGAGGGCCTCGACCTGCCGGTGCCCGACGAGCCGTTCCCGCACGTGAACACGTCGGCCGAGTTCCGCGAGCGGCTCGGGCTCGACGCCTGACCTCCGCCCCGTCGGGCGCGGTTGGCGTACGTCGTAAGGTACGGCGATGACCGACACCTCCTCGACCCACGGCGGCACCGATCACGAGATCGCGCGGGTGCTCGCCGTCGACGCGGGCCGCCTCCTGCTCGACCTCCGCGTCGCCATGGCCAAGGAGGGCGCCACCGAGCGCGAGATCAAGGACGCCGGCGACCGCCAGTCGCACCTGTTCCTGATGGAGGCCCTCGGTCGGCTCCGCCCCGACGACGCCGTGCTCTCCGAGGAGGGCAAGGACGACCTCGATCGCCTCTCGTCGTCGCGGGTGTGGATCGTCGACCCGCTCGACGGCACCCGCGAGTACGGCGAGGGCCGCCACGACTGGGCGGTGCACGTGGCCCTGGCCGTCGACGGTGCCCCGGCGATCGGCGCAGTGGCGCTGCCCGGCGTCGACACCGTGTTCGACACCGGCAACCCGCCCGCCATCCCGCCGCGGCCCGAGGGCCAGCCGGTGCGCCTGGCGGTGAGCCGCAGCCGTCCCCCGGCGCTCTCGATGGCCGTGGCCGACGCCATCGGCGGCGAGCTCGTGCCCATGGGCTCGGCCGGCTACAAGGCCATGGCCGTGCTCCTCGGCGAGGTCGACGCCTACGTGCACGGCGGCGGCCAGTACGAGTGGGACAACTGCGCGCCGGCCGCCGTGGCCATCGCAGCCGGGTTGCACGCCTGCCGCCTCGACGGCTCGCCGCTCACCTACAACCACGAGGATCCCTACCTCCCCGACCTCGTGATCGCCCGGCCCGAGCTCGCCGACACCGTGCTCGAGATCGTCGCCCGCAACCTGTAGCCGACTCACCATCCGGCCCCGGTCGGGAGACGCACGACCACCGGCCCCGACCGGGGAAGCCCCGACGGGCGCTCGTACACTGCGCCCGATGGCCGCTTCCCCCGCCCCCACGGCCGCCGTGCCCCCCTCAGACGCCGTCGACGGCCCCGCCGACCTGGCCATCGGGTCGTTCTCGCAGAACGCCCCGTGGATCGTCGAGCCCGACGCCATGCCGTGGCGGGAGGCCGTCGACGAGATCCGGTGGCTCACCCGCCACGACCTGCCGGAGCTGATCCGCCCCCGCCGCCTGCCCCAGGGCGGCCGGGCCTTCACGGTCGTGCGCCGCCTGGGCACCGCCGTGGCCCTGTGGGCGTGGAAGGGCCGGGGCCGCGACCGCTCGGTCAGCCGGGCCGACCTCTCCCGCCGCCTGCGCATCGCCGCCGAGCACCTCGGGCCGACCTACATCAAGCTCGGGCAGATCATCTCGTCGGGTGAGGGGCTCTTCCCCGAGGAGCTGGTCGAGGAGTTCAAGAAGTGCCGCGACCAGGTGCCCGCCGAGCCCTTCAGCGAGGTGCGCGCCACCGTCGAGAGCGAGCTCGGCCGATCGCTCGAGGACGTGTTCGCCTCCTTCGACCGCAGGCCCCTCGCCGCGGCCTCCATCGCCCAGGTCCACGCCGCCACCCTGCACACCGGTGAGCGCGTGGTCGTGAAGGTGCAGCGCACCACCGTGGCCGAGCTGGTCCACAAGGACCTCGGCGTCATGGCGTGGCTGGCCCCGTTCCTGGTCGGTCGCCTGCCGTTCGCAGCCCTGGCCAACCCGCCGGCCCTCGTCGAGCTGTTCGCCGAGACCATCACCGAGGAGCTCGACTTCCGCCTCGAGGCCCAGAACATGCTCGACGTGGCCAGGAGCTTCGTGGAGCTCGGCCAGCGCGGCTACATCATCCCGAGGCCACACCCCACCCTGGTCACCCGCCGGGTGCTGGTGATGGAGCGCCTCGACGGCTTCAACTTCGACGACGTCTCGTCGATGAAGGACGCCGGCGTGGACACCCACGAGGTCGTGCGCACTGGCATGATCGGCTTCATGGAGGGCGCGCTCATCGAGGGCGTCTTCCACGGCGACCTGCACGGCGGCAACCTCTTCGTGATGCCCGACGGCAAGGTGGCGCTGCTCGACTTCGGCATCACCGGCCGCATGGACGAGGTGAAGCGCCGGGCCTTCCTGCGCCTCATGCTCGGCGCCATCACCAACGACGTGCGCGTGCAGCTCGCCGCCCTGCGCGACCTCGGCGCGCTGCCGATGGACACCGACCTCGAGGCCGTCATCGTCGACCTCGGGCTGGAGGGGCCGGCCATCGACCCCACCCAGCTCACGCCCGAGGAGATGATCCACGAGATCCAGCGCATCGTGAAGCTGCTGCTCGGCTACGGCGCCCGCATGCCGAAGGAGCTCATGCTCTACGTGAAGAACATGGTCTTCCTCGACGGTGCCATCGCCCGGCTGGCCCCCGACCTCGACCTGTTCGCCGAGATCACGAACATCACGATGTACTTCGCCCAGACCCACGGCGAGCGCCTCTTCGCCGACGTCGGCATCGACCCGGCCACCTTCGAGATCGACCTCGAGGGCGTGAAGAACAGCATCGGTGTCGACCCCTCGACCGAGCGGCTCACCTACCGCGAGCTGCAGGAGCGACGGGAGCTCATCCGCAGCCGGTTCGAGAAGCGCGGCGTCATCTGACGATCGGACCCCGGCGGGGACGACCCGTTGGCGCCGGCGGCCGCGATCAGGCGGCGGTGGCGGCGAGGCGGGCGTAGAAGGCGGCGTTGAAGCCGTCGAGCCCGGTGAGGCGCTGGTTCTCGAGCTGGACCACCTCGCCCGTGTCGAGCAGCTCGACGGTGACGCCGTCGCAGTTCCCGATGCCGGTCGGCGTGATGCGCACGGAGGCCCGGTTCCACACGACCGGGGCGCCCTTGACCTTGATCCCGAAGCCCTTCGGCTTCGCGTCGAAGAGGTAGATCGACGTGGCCGTGAGGGCCACAGCGACCCGGGGCGGCAGCCCACCGGCGGCCTGCGCGGCCTGGCGGCCCTTCAACATGGAGGCCAGCGGCGAGGCGAAGTAGAGGGCGTCGGTGCCGGTCTGGCCGACCCGGCTGAGCATGGCGACGGCCTCGACCGGCTCGGGCACCTCCCTCTGGAGGGCATCGGTGCAGCTGCGGGCGAACTTCTCGGTGCTCGTCATGGCCTCAGGAGACCACGGGCCACCCGCCCTCGGCCTGAGCAACCGATGCTCATCCCGCCCTGTGGCCACGTCGGCCGTCGGGTGGGGGGTTGCTCAGGTGAAGACGGTCTCGCCCTGCTCGTCCTGGATGCCGACGATGCGCTCCAGGCGGACCCTCACGGTGCCGTCGTCGACGGGCCACACCCAGGCACCGTGAGCGTTGCCGTCGGCCGGGCTGAGCACCACCTTGTCGGCGTCGACGGCCACGACCGTGCCCCGGACCCGGGAGAGCGACTGGAGCTCCTGGTCCTCGAGCGTGCCGATCACGACGGTGACGGGCCGGCCGACGCGGCTGTCGAGCTGCTCACGCACCTGACGGGCACGCCGCCCGCTGCCGCCGAGGCCGAGCAGGTACGCGGTGAGGCCCAGGGACACGGCGAGGATGACCACCGCCAACACCACTTCGACCTGCCAGCTCACAACGCGGACCTCGCTGCTCGGTCGGATCGGTGCCAGAACGGTAGCCGGGCAGGTGCTCGCCGGCTCGGACGCCGCACTCCCACCCTCGACGGAGGTCGGGCGCGAAGATGGCGCCACGGTGACCGCCCGTGGGGACGGCGCCGCGGGGAGGGATCATGAGCCCGGATGGTGGGAACGACGGAGCCAGGCTCGGCGCCGGTGCGATCGCCTCGATCGTCGGTGTCGTCGCGCTGGTCGTGTTCATGCTCCAGAACCGCAACAAGGTCTCGCTGGACTTCTTGATGTTCAGCGTGAGCTGGCCGCTCTGGCTGGTGATCCTGATCTCGGCCCTGCTCGGCGCGCTGATC
>CAMFLJ010000200.1 GCA_945957335.1 uncultured Actinomycetes bacterium
CCGCCGGAGGGCCCCGCCGGCGGGCTGGTCGAGGCCACCACCGGCGCTGCCGAGGGTGCCCTCGCGGAGGCCGCCGCCGCGTTCGGTGCCGGCGAGCCGCCGCCGTCGACCGAGGCCCCCGACGTCGCCGCCGCCCGCGCGTGGCAGGCCCTCCCGCCCGGCACCGTCGTCGAGCCCCAGGTGCTCGACGCGGTGGCCGACCTCGGCACGCTCGGCCACCGGGGAGCCGACCTCGCCGAGCTCGGCGTCCGGGCCGACGACGGTGCCGTGAACGGCGCGTGAAGGCCCTCCGGGTTGGTTGACATTTTGTTGAAAGCCACGGGAGCATGGCCCGCGTGACCGGCACCACCGACGCCCTCCCCCCGTCGGCCCCCGTGGCCGAGCCCGTGTCCTTCACCGTCAACGGGCGGGCGGTGACGGTCGACGGAACCCACCCGCACCTACTCTCCGCGCTGCGCGACGGGCTCGACATCACCTCACCCAAGGACGGCTGCTCGCCGTCGGGCCAGTGCGGCTGCTGCACGGTGATCATCGACGGCAAGTCGCAGGTGAGCTGCCAGATGAGCCTCGAGAAGGTCGCCGGCCGCTCGGTCACCACGCTCGAGGGCTTCGACGACGCCGAGCGCGAGCGCCTCGCCTCCGCCTTCGCCGCCACCGGCGCCCTGCAGTGCGGCTTCTGCACCCCGGGCATCCTCGTGCGCACCAAGGCCCTGCTCGACAAGTCGACGCCGGAGAGCCCACTCACCCGCGACAAGGCGGCCCGCCACCTCGGCGCCCACCTCTGCCGCTGCACCGGCTACGTCAAGATCCTCGACGCCATCGAGGGCCTGGTGGCCGACGAGGTGCCGGTGGCCCTGCCGCTCGGTGGCGTCGGGTCGTCGGGCGCCAAGTACGAAGCGGCCGAGCTGGCGCTGGGCGACCGCGGCTACGTCGACGACATCCGGGTGCCCGGCATGCTCCACGCCGCCCTCCACCTCACCGCCCACGCCCGTGCCGACATCGTCGCCATCGACGCCTCCCCGGCTCTGGCCGTGCCGGGCGTGCACGCCGTCTACACCGCCGCCGACATCCCCGGTGAGCTGAAGGTCGGCATCATCCACACCGACTGGCCGGTGATGATCCCGGTCGGGGGCCGCACCTCCTACCTCGGCGACGTGCTGGCCATCGTCGTGGCCGACGACCGGGTCACCGCCCGCGCCGCGGCCGAGCTGGTCGAGGTCACCTACGAGGTGCACACCCCGATCACCGACGCCGAGCTGGCGGTCGCCCCCGGCACCCCCGACGCGGTGTGGGGCCTCGACGGCAACGTGCTGTCGACCTCGACCTACGCACGCGGCGATGCCGAGGCCGCGCTCGCGGCGTCGGCCCACGTGGTCACCGAGACCTTCCAGACCCAGCGCATCGAGCACGCGTTCCTCGAGCCCGAGTCGACCCTCGCCGTGCCCACGGCCGACGGCGGCCTGCACGTCTACTCCGGTGGCCAGGGGGTGTGGGACGACCGCAACCAGATCGCCGCCATCCTCGACATCGACACCTCGCGGATCACCGTCGAGCTCGTCTCCAACGGGGGCGCCTTCGGCGGCAAGGAGGACATGTCGAACCAGGGGCAGACGGCGCTGGCCGCCTGGCTCTCGGGGCGCCCGGTGAAGTGCACGCTCTCCCGCGAGGAGAGCCTGCTCATGCACGCCAAGCGCCACCCCATCCGCATGCACTACCGGGCCGGGTGCGACGCCGACGGCAAGCTCACCGCCCTGCACGTGCGGATGATCGGCGACTCCGGCCCCTACGCCAGCGTGGGCATGAAGGTGCTGGAGCGGGCCGCCGGCCACGCGTCGGGCCCGTACCACCTGCCCTCCATCGACGTGGAGGCCGTGGCCGCCCGCACCAACAACCCGGTGTGCGGGGCGTTCCGCGGCTTCGGTGCCAACCAGGCCCAGTTCGCCATGGAGGGCGTGCTCGACCGGCTGGCCGAGCAGGTCGGCATCAGCGGGTGGGAGATCCGCTCCCGCAACGTGATCACGCCCGGTGCCGAGTGGGGGCCCGGCCAGCTCATGGACGACGGCTGCCGCGGCGCCCGCGAGTGCCTCGACGCGGTGAAGCCCGCGTACGACGCCGCCCGCGCCGAGGGCAAGGCCGTCGGCCTCGGCCTGGCCCTCAAGAACTCGGGCCTGGGCAACGGCTTCGTCGAGATCAGCCGCTCGGTCGTGCGCTTCGAGGACGACGGCACCGTCGAGGTGCGCCACTGCTGGACCGAGATGGGCCAGGGCGTGCACACCGTCGCACTGCAGGTGGCCGTCGAGGAGCTCGGCATCGACCCCGACCGCATCCGGGTGGTCGTCGACACCACCCGCGAGCTCGGTGCCGGCCAGACCACGGGCAGCCGCGGCACCCTCATGGCGTCGGGCTCGGTGGCCGACGCCTGCCGAGCCGCCAAGGCCGACGGCTGCCGCACCGGTGTCGACTACCCCGGCGAGTTCCGCGTCGACTGGACCCACCACCTCGGCGAGCCCGGGGTCGAGCACCCCACCATCCACGCCGCCTTCGGCTACGCGGCCCAGGTCGTGATCGCCGACAAGCAGAGCGGCACCATCGAGAAGGTCGTGGCCGCCCACGACGTGGGCAGGGCGGTGAACCCGCTGCTCTGCGTCGGCCAGGTCGAGGGCGCGGTGCACATGGGCCTCGGCTACGCGCTCACCGAGGACTTCCCCACCGACGAGCTGGGCCAGCCCACCGCCATGACCCTGCGGTCGCTCAACATCATCCGGGCCAAGGACGTGCCCGACATCGAGACCATCCTGGTCGAGGTGCCCCAGCCCGGCTCGCCCTACGGGGTGAAGGGCGTGGGCGAGATCGGCCTGGTGCCCACCTCGGGCGCGGTGGCCGCCGCCCTCCACGAGGTCGACGGCGCATGGCGCTCGACCCTGCCGATGCGACCCGACACCGGGGTCGCCGGCCCGTGACCGACGAGGAGCGCACGATCGCGTCGGTGATGGTCGAACTGCCCAGCTCGGTCACGCCCGGCCTGGTCTGCGGCCACCACCACCTCTACTCCTCGCTGGCCCGGGGCATGCCCGCGCCGCCCGGTGTGGCCGGCACCTTCACCGAGATCCTCGACCTGGTGTGGTGGCGCCTCGACGACGCCCTCGACCTCGAGATGATCCGGTGGTCGGCCATGCTCGGCGCCCTCGAGGCGCTCGAGCGCGGCACCACCGCCATCGTCGACCACCACGCCTCGCCCAGCGCCATCGAGGGCTCGCTCGACGTCATCGCCGAGGCCTGCGCCGAGGTCGGCGTGCGGGTGTCGTGCTGCTACGAGGTCACCGACCGCCACGGGGCCGACGGCGCCCGCCGGGGCCTGGCCGAGAACGAGCGCTTCCTGCGCGCGGGAGGCCGCGGCTTCGTCGGTGCCCACGCCTGCCTCACCCTCTCCGACGACACCCTCGCCTCGGTCGCGGGCCTGGCCGACGACCTCGGCGTGGGCGTGCACATCCACGTGGCCGAGGACCTCACCGACATCGGTGCCGGCGCCCGCCTCGAGCCCTACGCCAACGACGAGTGGCTCCTCGCCCACTGCGTCCACCTCGACCGGCGCCTGCGGGGCACGATCGCCCACAACCCGCGCTCGAACATGAACAACGCCGTCGGCTACGCCCACCCCGCCGACAAGCCCAACCCGGTGGTGCTCGGCACCGACGGCATCGGCGGCGACATGCTCGAGGAGTTCCGCCTCGCCTTCGCCGCCCTGCGGGCCAGCGACGTCACCCAGACCCCCGACACCGCCTGGGACTGGCTGGCCGGCGGCTGGGCGCTGTTCCCCGACGCCCTCGACGACCGGGTCACGTGGACCTACGACCCGATGGAGCCGTGGCACCTCGCCTACACGCCCGGCGTCTCGCCGAAGCAGGTCGTGGTCGACGGCGAGGTCGTGCTGCTCGACGGCCGGCCCACCCGGGTCGACGCCGACGAGGTGCGCGCCCGCGCCGCCGAGCAGGCCGCCCGCCTCCACGCCCGACTCTGACCGCCTCGGCCGACCCCTTCGACCGCACCCACCAACCCGGAGCCCCCACCATGGCCGTGCCCGTCGCCATCTACCTGCAGGACGCCCACCCCATCCGGGAGGGCATGGAGTACGCGCAGTACGCCGAGGCCAAGGGCTTCGACGCCGTGTGGCAGGCCGAGAGCCGGCTGGTGCGCGAGGCCACCGTGCCGATGGCGGCGTTCGCGTCGGTCACCGACCACATCAAGGTGGGCTCGGGCGTGGTCGACTGCTGGAGCCGCAACCCGGCCCGCCTGGCCGCCACGTTCTCGACGCTCGACGACCTGGCCCCCGGCCGGGTGATCCTCGGCATCGGCGCCTGGTGGGACCCGCTCGCCGCCAAGGTCGGCATCAGCCGGGCCAAGCCGCTCGGCGCCATGAAGGAGATCGTCACCGTGGTGCGGGCGCTGCTGCACGACGAGACCGTGACCTTCGAGGGCCAGCACGTGCACCTCGACGGGGTCGAGCTCGACTACGTGTACCAGGAGCGCCGGCCCAAGGACGTGCCGATCTACATCGGCGCCACGGGCATGAAGATGATGGAGCTCACGGGCGAGATCGCCGACGGCGTGGTGCTCAACTACCTCGTGTCGCCGGACTACAACCAGCAGGCGATGGAGCACCTGGCCATCGGTGCGGAGCGGGCCGGCCGCTCGGTCGACGACCTCGACCGCCCCCAGCTGGTGGTGTGCTCGGTGCACGAGGACCGCGAGGTCGCCCTCGACATGGCCCGCATGATGGTCACCCAGTACCTGGGCCAGCAGCCCCACATCATGAAGGCGTCGGGCGTGCCCCAGTCGCTGCTCGACGCGGTGGGCGAGGTGCTCACCTGGCCGGCCACCTACGAGCAGGTGAAGGAGGCCGCCAAGCTGGTGCCCGACGAGATCGTCGAGATGCTCACCGCCTCGGGCACGCCGGCGGAGGCCCGCCGCAAGGTCGCCGACTACATGGCCCACGGCTGCACCTGCCCGATCCTCTACCCCCTCGGTGACGTGAAGGCGATGATCGACGCGTTCTCGGGTTGGGACGGCTCGGCCGCCTGAGCCCGCCTCGGCTCCCTGCCCCTCCGGTCTCCCCGGGTAGCCTCGGGGCCGTGACCCTGCACGCCGAGTTCACCGTCGAGCCCTTCACCGCCGGCGACCCGGGCCCGCACGTGCAGGCCGCGTTCGACGCCGCCACCGCGGCCGGCCTCGACGTGGAGATCGGCCCGTTCGGCACCGCCCTCGAGGGCGACGACGAGCTCGTCGTCGAGACGGTGGCCACCATCCTGCGAGCGGCGCTGGAGCACGGCGCCACCCGCGTGTCGGTCCAGGTCGAGACCACCTCCGACTGACCCCGCTACTCGGGCGGGAGGACGGCGCCGGTCTGCTCGGTGATCCGGGTGTAGGCCCAGGGCTGGCGGTGCTTGGCGAAGTCGAACACCGACGTCTTGTACGACGTGCAGAGGTCGAGGTCGGCCACCGCCACGGCCAGCTCGTCGCCCTCGGTGACGCAGCGGGCCACGACCTCGCCGGTGGGGGCGATGATGGCCGAGCCCCCGATCATCGGGATGCCCTCCTCGTCGCCCGCCTTGGCCACCCCGACCACCCAGGTGCCGTTCTGGTAGGCGCCGGACTGCATCACCAGGTGGTTGTGGAAGTCGCCCAACCGGTCGTGCTCGGGGGCGGGCGGGTTGTGGACCGGCGTGTTGTAGCCGATGAGGATCAGCTCGGCGCCCTGCAGCCCCATCACCCGGTAGGTCTCGGGCCAGCGGCGGTCGTTGCAGATCGCCATGCCGACGATGCCGTCGAACGCGCGCCACACGCCGAACCCGTCGGGCCCGGGCTCGAAGTAGCGCTTCTCGAGGTGCTGGAACCGGCGCCACGGCTCGTTCTCGGAGTGCCCCGGCAGGTGGACCTTGCGGTAGATGCCGACCTTGGAGCCATCGCGCTCGACGAGGACCTGGCAGTTGTAGCGGCGCTTCTCGCCGGTGTCGGGGTCGACCTGCAGCTCGGCGTAGCCCAGGCTGAACCCCACGCCGAGGCGGGCGGCCTCGTCGAAGAGCACCTGGGTGTCGGGCCCGGGCATGGCCTGCTCGTACCACTGGTCGAGCTCGGCCTCGTCGGTGATGTACCAGCGCGGGAAGAAGGTGGTGAGAGCGAGCTCGGGGAACACCACGAGGTCGCAGCCGTGCTCGGCGCCCTGGCGCAGCAGGTCGAGCAGCCGCTCGACGACATCCTTGCGGGAGTGCTCGCGCTGGACGGGCCCGAGCTGGGCGGCGCCGAGGGTGACGGTGCGGGTCATCGGTCCTCCGGGGGGCGGGGGTGGTCGAGGACGGGCTCCCAGCCCGGCCCCACGTCGTGGCCGCCGATCGACGCCACGCCGGCGATGCCGAGCAGGGTCTGCAGCAGCGTGTCGGCGCCGGCGGTGAGGTCGGCGGGCTCGGTGTGCTCGGCCGGGTTGTGGCTCACACCGCCGACTGACGGCACGAAGACCATCCCGGCGGGGCAGACCCGCGCGAGCATCTGGGCGTCATGGCCGGCGCCGCTGGGCAGGCGCTTGACCGTGTGGCCCAGGTCTGTGGCGGTCGCCTCGACCCACTCGACGACGCGGGGGTCGAACGGCACCGGCTCGAAGCGGGCGAGGCGCCGGACCTCGATGGTGGCGCCCTCCTCGGCGGCGACCCGCTCGCAGAAGTTCCAGAGGTCGACCTCGGCCTTCCGCAGCGCTCCCGGGTCGGTGTTGCGCAGGTCGACGGTGAACGTGGCCCGGGCCGGCACCACGTTGATGAGGTTCGGGTGCAGGTCGATCTTGCCGACGGTGCCCACCTGATGGCTGCCGTAGGCGGCGCACATCTCGCGCACCTGCACGGCGATGCGGGCGGCCACGTACATCGGGTCGTGGCGGTGCGACATCGGCGTGGTGCCGGCGTGGTTCGACTGCCCGGTGACGGTGACCTCGCTCCACGAGATCCCCTGCACCTCGGTG
>CAMFLJ010000201.1 GCA_945957335.1 uncultured Actinomycetes bacterium
CCACCGACCGGGGCCGGGCGACGGGCCTGCAGGAGAGCCTCTTCGACGTGAGCGACCCGACGAGCCCCACCCGCACGGCGCAGCTGGTGATCCCCGGTGCGTCGTCGACGGCCGAGAGCGACCACCACGCCCTGCTGTGGTGGCCCGACACCGACCTGCTCGCCATCCCGGTGCAGTCGTTCGGCGCCAACGACGGCGTGCCGTTCGACGGCGTCGTGGTCACCCGCGTCACCGACGGCGGGATCACCGAGCTGGGCACGATCACGCACCCCGCCGACCCCACGGCCTACGCCTACCCGAGCTGCCCGTACGGGGTGTCCTGCAACCCGCAGCCCGTGACCTACCCGACCCCGATCGCCCGCACGCTCGTGGCCGGAGGCCGGCTCGTCACGGTGTCGACCGCCGGGGTGAAGGTGAGCGACCTCACCACCCTCGCCGACATCTCGTGGACGCCGCTCTAGCCCATCAACGAGTGGCCGGGACCGGCGGACCACTGACGGCTGGGCGGGTGCGGCGGCGAGTGCACGTTCCGCATCCGAGCGACAGCCTCCTCACCCAGCTGTCACCCGACGGGACCCCGGCCTTGTCGCTCGTCGGCGGAACGGGAACCGTCGCCGTGACCGCCCGGCCGTCCTGGTGTCAGAGGTCGCGGCCGAGGAGGCTGAACACTTGGCCGGTCGGCCCGTCGTCGGGCAAGCCGGCCAGGAAGAGCGCCACCGGCACGACGTCGTCGGGCTGCTTGAACCACTCCATGCGGATGGCCGGCGGCAGGTTGGGGGCGTCGATGATCCCGACGCCGATGTCGGTGCGCACCGGGCCGGGGATGATCTCGTTGACGGCGATGCGCTGCGCCCGCCACTCGACGGCCAGGCACCGGACCAGCATCGACACCGCCGCCTTCGACACCGAGTAGGCGGCGCCGCCGGGCATCGGCTGGCGGGAGGCGCCCGAGCCCATCACCACGAACTTGCCGCCCCGCTCGGCGAGGTGGCCCTCGGCGGCTCGGGCCAGCGCATGCACGCTGAGCAGGTTCACGTCGAGCACCGCGGCGAAGTCGGCCTCGGGCCCGACGGGCTGCTCGGGCGAGACGATGCCGGCGTTGGCCATCACCAGGTCGAGGCGCCCGAAGCGCTCGACGGTGCGGGACACCATCTCGGTGGCTGCGCCCGGCGCGGCCACGTCGAGGGCGACGGGCAGCGCCGCGCCACCGGCCGCCTCGATCTCGGCGCCCACCCCCTCGACCTGCTCGGCGGTGCGGGCCACGACCGCCACCGACGCGCCGGCGGCGGCGTAGCCGAGGGCGATGGCCCGACCGATGCCGCGCCCGCCCCCGGTGACCAGGGCGACCTTCCCGGACAGGTCGACCCCGCCGACGTCGGTCATGCGATCGGGGTCATCCGAGGGCTGAACGCCGGGCTCGTGACGCCCTCGGGGATCACGTCGAGGCCGGCGGCCACCTCAGCCACCAGCGGTCCGACCTCGGCTGCGATCGGCGCCAGCGCGTCGAGATCGAAGCCGTAGACCTCGGCGGCGTTGCCCGAGAGCATCGCCTCGACCTCGGCCCGCTCGACACCGGCGAAGGTGAGGGCGATGGCCTCCTTCGAGAAGGGTGGCGTGCCCTCGAGGTGGGGGTAGTCGCTGCCCCACATGATCTTGCCGACGCCGATGGCGTCACGGCGCACGCAGTCATCGCGGTGCAGGAACGAGGCGCCGATCGCGCAGTTGGTCTGCCAGTAGTCGCTCGGCATGCGCTCGAGCAGGAAGGGCTCGACGAAGGCCAGCTCGCCCACGTTCCCCGCCGCGATCTGGGCGTAGAACATGTCCATCGTGTCGAGCGCGTCGCGCACCCACCCGAGGCCCTGCTCGGCCAGCACGAGGCGCAGGCCGGGGAAGCGGTCGAAGACGCCCGACAGGATGAACGACCACAGCGGCCGGTGCGAGTACCACGCCACCTCCATCAGCCACATCGACAACGACGACGGGTAGAGCCCGTAGTCGGGCGAGGCGCCGCCGCCGTGGGCGTTGACGACGAGGCCCCGCTCCTCGCACGCCCGCAACACCGGGTCGTAGTCGGGGGCGTGCAGCGGCGGGATCGTGGATCCGGGTGGGATGCCCGGGAGCAGCACGCCACCGCGCAGGCCGTGGTCGGCGATCCAGTGCACGTCGGCGACGGCCTCGTCGACGTCGTTGAGCAGGAGCTGGCCGATGCCCGCCCGGCGCACGGGCTGCTCGGCGCACCACTCGGCCATCCACCGGTTGTGGGCGCGCAGGCCCGCGAGGCGGTGGGCGAAGTCGTCGGCGGTCGGCGAGGTGGCCACCAGGTTCCCGCTGGGGAAGAACGGCGGCACCGTGTTGGGGTAGACGACCTCGGCCACCACGCCGTCGGCCTCGAGGTCGGCCGTGCGGCGGGCGCTGTCCCAGTTGCGGTCGGCGTCGGGCCGCTCGAGGTCACCGAACGGGTTCACGTACGCCGCGGCCCACCGGTCGAAGTCGTCGTGGAACGCCGACTCGAGGTACGGCTTGTAGTCGAGCAGGTCGGCACCCGCGTGGCAGTCCGACGAGATGACGATGTAGCGGTCCATCCCCGTCCCCCTTCCCCCGGCCGCCCGGGGTGGCGGCCGGAGCCGACGGTACCCGCCCGGGTGGCTGCGCCGCGTCGCTACCCTCCGGGCACGACCGTCGAGGAGGCCACCGAGCCGATGATCCAGAACGCCGACCACGTCACCTTCGCCGTGCGCGACCCGGAGGCCGCCATCGCCTTCTTCGCCCACCTCGGCTTCGAGAACAGCCACGACACGGTGATCGACGGTGGTGAGCCGGCGGCGTTCATGGGCGACCCGTCGATGAGGGCCCGCCACGTCACCCTGGAGCTCGTCGGCTCGTCGCCGAGCTTCCAGATCCAGTTGCTGCACTTCGACCCGCCACCCACCGAGGTGCCCGCCGACCAGACCCGCTCGGCGCACGAGGGCTTCAACCACCTCGCGCTCCGGGTCGACGACCTGGCCGCCACCGCGGCCGCGCTCGTCGCCGCCGGCATCGAGCCGCTGAACGAGCCGATGCACTTCATCGGCCGCAACCTGCAGTTCTTCCGCGGCCCCGAGGGCCTCACCATCGAGCTGGCCGAGCGCCTCGACGGCACCTGACCGGAGCCGTCAGGCGGGGCGATGGCCCTCGGCACCCCAGCGGCCGGCGGGGCGCAGGGCCGCCCGGATGCCGCCCGAGTGGCACCGCATCAGCCGCCCCTGCTCGTGCACCGCGGGCATCACCGCGCCGGACAGGGCGACGGCCTCCATCACGTCCATGCCCTCGACGTCGTAGATGGTGAGGTAGTTCGGGCCGAACCGCGCCGGCTCGACCCGCACCCAGCGGCTGGCGTCGGTGAACCCGCCCGAGCCGAGCATGTCGGGGATGTGCACCTCCGAGAGCCACTCGTTCCACTCGGCGTCGAGGCGACGGTCGTTGGGGCCGACGTAGGCCATCACCTGCCCGGTGACCTCGGCGCGGGGCTCGACGCGGCCCGGCCAGCCGCCGGCCGCCTGCAGCACGTCGACCGCGGTGATGGTGTGGATCGGGTGCAGCCGCCCCGCGTCACGGGCCGCGACGAGGTACGACGCCAGCGCCGCTCCTCCGGCGGGGTCGTCGAGCTCGTGGATCGTGACGTGGGTGAAGCCGACGGGCGGCGACGCACCCGGCGGCCTGTCGGCCACCTCCCACCGGGTGACCGCCCACGCCCCCGACGCCGCTGCGCTGGCGGGCAGGTGCTCGTCGTCGACCCACGCGCTCCACTCGACCTCGTGGTGGAGGTCGCTCGGACGGGTCAGCTCGAGCGCGATGGCGCGGGTGCGCCCCGGCTGGCGCGCCACCTCAGCGCTGGCTGAGCGAGCCGGGACGGTCGACCGAGCGAGGGTCCTCGCCCGAGTCGCGGATGCGCACGATGCGGTTCATGGCGTTGAGGAATGCCCGGGCCGACGCCTCGACGACGTCGGTGGACAGGCCACGGCCGGGCATGCCCAGCCCGTCGACCTCGAACCGCAGGGCCACGTCGGCCAGGGCGTCGACTCCGCCGGTGACCGAGGTGACCGTGTAGTCGGTGAGCGTGCCGGTGATGCCGGTGGCCTGCTTGATGGCCTTGCACGCAGCATCGACCATGCCGTCGCCCTCGGCGGTGGCGGTGAGCTGCTCACCGTCGTGGTCGAGCACGACCGTGGCGGTGGGGGTGGTGTTGGAACCACCCTGGCAGTCGACCGACACCAGCTGGAAGCGGTAGCGCACGGTGTCGCCCATCTCCTCGGCCACCAGGGCCTCGAGGTCGGCGTCGCTCAGCTCGACCTTGCGGTCGGCCAGCTCCTTGAAGCGGGCGAACACCTGGTTCAGGGCGTCGCCGTGCAGGTCGTAGCCCATCTTCTTCAGGGTGTCGGCGAAGGCGTGGCGGCCCGAGTGCTTGCCCAGCACGATCTTCGACTCGCCCTGGCCCACCGAGGCCGGGTCCATGATCTCGTAGGTGGTGCGCTCGTTGAGCACGCCGTGCTGGTGGATGCCTGACTCGTGGGCGAAGGCGTTGCGGCCGACGACGGCCTTGTTGTACTGGACCGGGTAGCCCGTGAGCCGGCTCACCAGGCGGCTGGTGCGGGCCAGCTCCTCGGAGCGGATGCCGCAGTCGATGCCGCCGTAGTAGTCGGACCGGGTGCGCACGGCCATGACGACCTCCTCGAGCGCGGCGTTGCCGGCGCGCTCGCCCAGGCCGTTGATGGCGCACTCGACCTGGCGGGCGCCGCTGTGCACGGCGGCCAGCGAGTTGGCCACCGCCAGGCCCAGGTCGTTGTGGCAGTGGGTCGAGATGACGTAGTCGCCCTTCACCTTGGAGCGCACGTCGTGGAGGCGCTTGGCGTACTCCTCGGGGATGCCGAAGCCCACGGTGTCGGGGATGTTCAGCGTCGTGGCCCCGTTGTCGACGGCGATCTGCAGGACCTCGCACATGAAGTCGAAGTCGGAGCGGGAGGCGTCCTCGGGCGAGAACTCGACGTCCTCGGTGTACCCCCGGGCCCGGGCGACGCCGGCGGCGGCCTCGGCCTTCACCTGGTCGGGGGTCATGCGCAGCTTGTGCGTCATGTGGGTCTCGCTGGTGGCGATGAACACGTGGATCCGGCGCCGGGCGGCAGGCTCGATGGCCTCCCAGCAGCGGTCGACGTCGCCGGCGGCGGTGCGCGACAGCCCGCAGATGATCGGGCCGCTCACGCCCTTGGCGATGGCCTGCACGGCCTCGAAGTCGCCCTGGCTGGCGATGGGGAAGCCGGCCTCGATGACGTCGACGCCGAGGCGGGCCAGCTGCTCGGCGATCTCCAGCTTCTCGCCCTGGTCGAGCGAGATGCCGGGCGACTGCTCGCCGTCGCGCAGCGTGGTGTCGAAGATGATCAGGCGGTCGGCGTCGGTGGAGGTCATCGGGGGCCTTTCGGGCGGAGTCGAGCGGCGTCAGCAGGAGGACGGTGGGGCGGGTGCGTGGTGCCGGGGCACCGGGCCGGAAAAACGGAACGACCTCCCGGCCCGGGGGCACGAGAGGTCGACGAGCACCGGTATGGAGGCACTCGCCCTAGCGAAGGAGGAGCTCCGGGGAGCAGGCGGCGGAACGCATGGGAGCCAGTGTGCCGACGGGCGTCGAGAACGTCAACCTGCCAGAGGTCCCGAACCCAAGTCCTCGACGAGCTCGCCAACCCCACGACGACCACGGCCCCGCCGCGGACGACGACCACCACGAGGCCACGCACGACCACGACCACGGAGCCGTGCGGCCCCGGGAACGCGGTGGTGGCTCCGGAACGGCCGCCCGGGGTCAGGTGCTGGCAACCGCCGCCCATCCAGCCGGCCCAGCCGCCGCCGGGCTACTCGTCGACGCGGAGCAGGTCGAGGTTCACGAACTCCGGCCCGGCGCTCGCCAGCTCGGCGAGCCGCTGGGCGATGCGGCCGGTGGCCTCGAGGTCGTTGTTCCGGGCGGCGGCGTCGACGTCCGGGAACTCGACGATCATCCAGTACGAGCCCGGGTCGTCCCTGTCCTGGCAGAGCATCTCGCGCACCACGGTGCGCTGGCCCTCGGTGGCCGCACGCCACTCGTCGTGCGCCGCTTCGAGCTCGTCGAAGCGATCGCTGCGCAGCTTGATGATCTGGACGAAGCCCATGGCCCGTCCCCCCTTCGCTCATCCGCCCCCAGGGTGATGGTCGCGCCGAGTGGCGCCGAGCGGAAGGGCGAGGCCCGGTGGGCTCAGAGGCTGTCGACCGAGACGATGCCCGGCACGGCCCGCAGCTGGTCGCAGACCTCGGCCGGCACGGCCTCCGTGGTGGCCAGGACCATCATCGCCGAGGCACCCGTGGCCGACTGGCCGACGTCCATGTCGGCGATGTTCACGCCGGCCTCGCCGACGATGGTGCCGACCTTGCCGATCATCCCGGGACGGTCGTCGTTGCGCACGACCAGCATGTGGTTGGCCGGCGGCACGTCGACGCGGTGGTCGTCGACCATCACCAGGCGGGCCTCGCCCTCGAGGCCCACGAGGGTGCCCGAGAGGTTGTGGTCGCCGGCGCGCACCGTCACCAGGTTCACGAAGTGGTGCGACGTGGTGGTGGTGGTCTCGGACACGGCGATGCCGCGCTCCTCGGCCATCTTCGGGGCGTTCACGTACGACACCGGGTCGTCGGAGATGCGGCCGAAGAAGCCCTTGAGCAGCGACAGGGTGAGGATGCGGGTGTCGTAGCCGCCGATCTCGCCCTCGTAGGACACCTCGAGCGACGACACCGAGCCGGCCAGGCCGGCGAAGAGCGAGCCGAGGCGCTCGGCGAGCGAGAGGAACGGCCGCACCGTCTCGCTGGCCTCGGCCGCGTTGACGTTGACGGCGAAGGGCACGAACTCGCCGGCGAGGGCGAGGCCCACCATCTCGGCGATGGTGTCGCCCGCCTTGTCCTGGGC
>CAMFLJ010000202.1 GCA_945957335.1 uncultured Actinomycetes bacterium
GCCTCGGCCTTCGCCCGGGCGGCCTTGGCCTCGGCCTCGGCGGCGGCGGCCTCGGCCTCGGCGGCGACCACGTGCGGGGCGGCGGCAGGAGCGACGGGCGCGACCGGCGCGACCGGCGTCTCGACGGCCTTGGTCTCGGTGGCGGCGGCCTGCTTGGAGGCCTTCTCGCCGTCCTTCAGGCCCTTCTCGAACTCGCCCTTGGCGGAGCCGAGAGAGCGGGCCAGCTTGGGCAGCTTGGCGCCACCGAAGAGCAGTGCGATGACCGCGAGGACGATGAGCCATTCGTAGCCACTGGGCATGGCGGGGGACCTCCTCCGGCACGAGCCGGCGCGAACTGGTGAGCAGGGAAGAGGGTAGGCCCCTGTCGCGTCGGTTGTCGCCCTGTGGGTGTGAACCGAGGATGAACGACGTCGCCGGCGGGCGACGCCCGTAACCTCCCGGCATGGCGAGCCCGTTCACCATGGTCGAGGTGGCCGGCCGGGAGGTGAAGGTCACCAACCCGGACAAGGTGTACTTCCCGGCGCGCGGCGAGACGAAGCTCGACCTCGTCCGGCACTACCTGCTGGTGGGGGACGGGGCGCTGCGCGGGGTGCACCGCCGACCGACCGTCCTCAAGCGGTTCCCCGACGGCGCCACCGGCGAGATGTTCTTCCAGAAGCGGGTGCCGGCCAAGCGGCCGGACTGGCTCCAGACCGCGGTGGTGGCGTTCCCGAGCGGGCGCACCGCCGAGGAGCTGTGCCCCGCCGACCTCGCCCACGTCGTGTGGGCGGTGAACCTGGGCTGCCTCGACCTCAACCCCTGGGCGGTCCGCAAGTGGGACCTCGACCACCCCGACGAGCTGCGCGTCGACCTCGACCCGCAGCCCGGGGTGCCGTTCTCGGCGGTGAAGGAGGTCGCGGGCGTGGTGCGCGACGTGCTGGTCGAGCACGGCATGGTCGGGTGGCCGAAGACCTCGGGCTCGCGAGGCATCCACGTGAACGTCCGCATCGTGGCCAAGTGGGGGTTCACCGACGTGCGCCGCGCCGCGCTCGCGCTGGCCCGCGAGGTCGAGCGCCGGGTGCCGCACCTGGCCACCTCGAAGTGGTGGAAGGAGGAGCGCGGCGATCGCGTCTTCCTCGACTACAACCAGAACGCCCGCGACCGCACCGTCGCCTCGGTGTACTCGGTGCGGGCCAACCCCGAGGGCATGGTGTCGGCACCGTTCCGCTGGGACGAGCTCGACGCCGTCGAGCTGGCCGACTTCACCCTCGCCTCGATGCCGGCCCGCTGGGCCGACGTGGGCGACCTCGAGGCCGGGATCGACGACGACGCCCACTCGCTGAAGGGCCTGCTCGAGCTGGCCGCCCGCGACGAGGCGGAAGGCCTGGGCGACGCGCCGTGGCCGCCGAGCTTCCCGAAGGCGGAGGGCGAGCCGCCCCGGGTGCAGCCCAGCCGCAAGCGCACCGACACCTGAGCCGGCGCTACAGCTCCCCACCGCGTCGGTCGATGACGTCCCGGCGCCCTTCGCCGGCCCGTCGCGTCGACGACGACGCGGCGGGCTGCTGCGCGTCAGAGGCCGAAGATGCGGGTGAGCTCGTAGGCGGGCACCTGCTCGAGCTGGGCGAAGGTGCACGTGCGGGGGTCGCGGTCGGGGCGGAACCGCTGGAGCCGGGTGGTGTGGCGGAAGCGGCCGCTCTGCACGTTCTCGTAGGCCACCTCGGCCACCAGCTCGGGCCGCAGCGCGACCCACGACATGTCCTTCGACGCGTTCCACCGGTGCGGCGCGCCGGGCATCCGGGCGGCCACCGCCTCGACCGCGCCGCCCCACTCGCGCCACGGGTGGTCGGTGAGCGCGTCGGGCTCGTGCGGCGCCACCTCGTCGAGCAGCTCGACGCGGCGGGCCGCGGTGAAGCTGGTGGCCACGCCCATGTGGTGGAGGTTGCCGGCGTCGTCGTAGAGGCCGAGCAGCAGCGAGCCGACGCCGTCGCCGCTCTTGTGCATGCGGTAGCCGGCCACCACGCAGTCGGCCGTGCGCTTGTGCTTCACCTTCAGCTGGGTGCGCTTGTCGGGCACGTAGGGCCCGGCCAGCTCCTTGGCCATCACCCCGTCGAGCCCGGCGCCCTCGAAGCGGACGAACCAGTCCTCGGCGGTGGCGCGGTCGGTGGTGACGGGCGTGAGGTGCACCGGCGGCCGCGAACCGGCGAGGGCCGTCTCGAGGGCCGCCCGGCGCTCGCCGAGCGGTCGGGCCATGAGGTCGTCGTCGCCGAGCGCGAGCAGGTCGAAGGCCACGAAGCTGGCCGGGGTCTCGAGCGCCAGCTTGTTCACCCGCGACGCGGCGGGGTGGATGCGCTGCTGCAGCGCGTCGAAGTCGAGGCCCTCGGAGGTGGCCACCACGATCTCGCCGTCGACCACGCACCGCTCGGGCAGCTCGCGCAGCAGCGCCGCCGCGAGCTCGGGGAAGTAGCGCGTGAGCGGGCGCTCGTTGCGGCTCCCGAGCTCGATCTCGGGCCCGTCGCGGAACACGATGCAGCGGAAGCCGTCCCACTTCGGCTCGAACTGCCAGCCCTCGCCCTCGGGCACCGAGGCGGTGGCCTTGGCCAGCATGGGGGCGACGGGAGGCATGACCGGCAGCTGCACGGCCACGAACCTAGGCCGGTCGCTGCCGCGCCGCGCACGGGTTCCGGGCCGCATTCGGCCACCCCTCCCGGCCGTCGGTAGTGTTGGCGCCCATGTCGGACCATCCCATGACCGAGCGTCTCGCCGAGCTCAACAAGCGCAAGGAAGAGGCCCTCCACGCCGGGTCGGAGCGCTCCGTCGAGCGCCAGCACGCCAAGGGCAAGCTGCTCGCCCGCGAACGGATCGAGTACCTCCTCGACGAGGGCTCGTTCCACGAGCTCGACATGCTGGCCCGCCACCGGGCGCACGAGAGCGGCATCGAGGAGCGCCCCTACACCGACGGTGTCATCACCGGGTGGGGCACCATCGACGGCCGCAAGGTGTTCATCTTCTCCCAGGACTTCACCGTGTTCGGTGGTGCCCTGGGCGAGGTCTTCGCCGAGAAGATCCACAAGGTCATGGACCTCGCCCTCTCGGTGGGCGTCCCCCTGATCGGCCTCAACGACGGCGCCGGCGCCCGCATCCAGGAGGGTGTGGTGTCGCTGGCCAGCTACGGCGGCATCTTCCACCGCAACGTGCTCGCCTCGGGCGTGACCCCGCAGATCTCGGTGATCCTCGGGCCATGCGCCGGCGGCGCGGTCTACAGCCCGGCCATGACCGACTTCATCTTCATGGTCGACGAGACCTCCCACATGTTCATCACCGGCCCCGACGTGGTGAAGACGGTGACGGGCGAGGAGGTCACCCTCGAGGAGCTGGGCGGCGCCAAGAGCCACGCCACCAAGTCCGGCGTCGCCACCTTCGTGTCGCCCGACGAGAAGGCGTGCCTCGACGACGTCAAGTACCTGTTCTCGTTCCTGCCGTCGAACAACCTCGAGACGCCGCCCGAGCTGCACACCGGCGACGATCCCGAGCGGCTCTGCGAGGACCTGCGGGAGATCATGCCCGCCAGCCCGAACATCCCCTACGACATGAAGAAGGTCATCGAGTCCGTCGTCGACGACGGTGACTTCTTCGAGTACTTCCCCCGGTGGGCCGGCTCGATCGTGTGCGGCTTCGCCCGACTCGACGGCCAGACCGTCGGCATCGTGGGCAACCAGCCGATGGTGCTCGCCGGCGTGCTCGACATCGAGTCGGCCGAGAAGGGCGCCCGCTTCGTGCGCACCTGCGACGCCTTCAACATCCCGCTCGTCACCTTCGTCGACGTGCCGGGCTTCCTCCCCGGCGTCGACCAGGAGTACGGCGGCATCATCCGCCACGGCGCCAAGCTGCTCTACGCCTTCTGCGAGGCCACCGTGCCCCGCATCCAGGTCATCACCCGCAAGGCCTACGGCGGCGCCTACGTGGTCATGAACTCCAAGTCGATCGGTGCCGACCTCGCCTTCGCGTGGCCGTCCGCCGAGCTGGCCGTGATGGGCCCGCAGGGCGCGGTCGAGATCCTCTACCGCCGCGAGCTCGCCGACGCCGACGACCCCGTGGCCCGCCGGGCCGAGCTGGTCGACGACTACACCGAGCGCTTCGCCAACCCCTACGTGGCGGCCGAGCGTGGCTTCATCGACGACGTCATCGACCCCGCCGAGACCCGTCGCAAGGTCATCGCCGGCCTCGACCTCCTCAAGTCGAAGCGCGAGGAGCTGCCCCAGCGCAAGCACGGGAACATCCCGCTGTGAGCCAGGGCTTCTCGGTCAGCCCCGAGCCCACGGTCGAGGAGGCGGCGGCCATCGCCGCCGCCCTCGAGGTCACCCGCCCGGTCGTGGTGGCCGGCGAGGCCGCGGCACGCGTGTCGCGGTGGCGCTTCTCGGGCCGCTGGTGGGCCAAGCCGGTGCCCAGCCGGCGCGAGCGCCCCTGACCCTTCGGGGCCGCCCGGGCTCCCGGGGGCCTCATCCCTGAACGCGACGATGCCGCCCCTCGCGGGGCGGCATCGTCGCGTTCGGGGCAGAGCGCGGTGCTCAGCCGGTGAAGTTGGGTGTCACCGCGGTCTGGTCGGCCGCCTCCACCTGGGTGGCGATGGTGGTCGGGGTCGACCCGGCGGGGGCGAAGGTCAGGAGCACGTTGCCCGACACACCCCCCGTCGAGGTGCCCGCACCGATCCGGCACTTGCCGGCGGCCACGCGGCAGTCGACCGGGCCACGGCCCGACTGGTAGGTGGCGCGCACCGTGAAGCTCGCGGTGAACGAGCCCGAGGCGTCGGTGGTGACGAAGATGAAGTGCTGGCCCTGGAGGTCGCAGCCGTCGGGCGACTCGTCACCGGTGAGGCACTGGGCCACGCCGAGCGAGCGGTTGCGAGGGAACCCGGAGCCGTGGAGCGTGACGGTCTGCTCCTCCTGCAGGCCGGTCGACGGGTCGGCGACCAGGGTGGGCGGCGGGGGCGGCGGCACCGACGGGTCGAAGGCGAGGTCGGCGCTCGTGTTCGGGTAGCCGTAGGGCAGCTCGGCCACGACCATCCGGCAGGTGGTGACGGCGCAGTCGACGGTGCCGGCCTGGAGGTACAGGAGGCGGTCGACGACCATGTCGGTGCTGATGGCGCCGGTGCCGTCGGTCTGCACCATCTTGTAGGCCGAGGTGTTGCAGCCGGCACCGGCGGGGCTCACCGTCTGGTCGCACTGGAGCACGGCGACCTGGCTGTCGGGGGTGAAGCCCTGGGCCGCCACGGTGACGGTGTCACCGTCGACCAGCCCGGTGGCGGGCGTGACGGTAATGGTGGGCGGCGGGGGCAGCGGCACCGACCCGTCGAAGGTGATCGGTGCGGTGGCCAGCTCGTCGGGTGAGCCGGCCAGGGCCACGAGGACGCACGCACCGGGGTCGGCGCAGTCGACGGCGTTGCCCTGGTCGATCACGAGCCGCTTGACCGTGACGCTCACCGTGAACGTGCCGGTGGCGCTCGTCTGCACGCTGACCTGCGTGTAGCGGCAGTTGCCGGCGAGCGTGGTGAGGGGGGCGGAGCACTGCGCGATGTTCACGTACTCGTCGGCGCCGAAGTCCTGGCCCGCGACGACGACCGACTGGTTGTCGAGCAGCCCGGTGTCGGGCGTGGCCGTGATCGTGGGCGGGGGAGGCGGCGGCACCGACGGGTCGAACCGGATCTCGGTGTAGGCGCTGCCGGCCGCGCCGTCGGGCGGGACGCCCACGCCGATCCGGCACTGGCCGAGGTCGGCGCAGTCGTAGGTGCTCAGCCCGACCACGAGCATCCGCTTCGGGGTGAACGACATGGAGAACGCACCCGAGGCGTTGGTGGTCACGTAGGTGAGGGTGCTGAAGGCGCAGGTCTCGACGCCGGAGCCCGGGATGCACTGGATGACGCCGAGCGAGGTGTTGCCGGGGAAGCCGGTGCCCGCCACGGTCACCGTGTCGCCCTGCACCAGCCCGGTGGCGGGCGTGGCCGTCACCGCCGGAGCCGCCGGCACGTTCGGCTCGGCCGCGCCGGACGTGGTGGCCGGTGCCGCCGTGGCCAGGATCAGGCCCGCCATCACCGCCAGGGTCGTGAGCAGCCCTCGCCGGGCGCGGCGGATGCCGCCCCCTGTGAGGTCGCGTCGCATCGAGGTTCCTCCGCTCTGCCGGGGTCCGCCCCCGGCGCACGTGCAGCTTGGCACGCGCCACGGGCGCTTGCATGTCGATCCAGCGCGACCCTGCTCCGGGGGCGCTGGGGTGCGCCAGGCACCCGGCTAGAAAGGTGGCCATGGAGCTGACCACCGTCGCCGACGACCACGCCGTCGTTCACGACGGCCTGGCCGTGCGCCGCTACGACGGCCTCGAGCCCGACACGCTCTACGAGCTCGACGGCTTCGCGTTCCGCACCCTCGCCCGGCCCGCCGGGGCGCTGCTCTCCACCTTCGCCACCGTCAACGACGTGCACTTCGGCGAGGTCGAGTGCGGGGTCATCGGCGGCCACGACATGGCGCCCACCTACCGGGTGGCCGACTTCGAGGAGCCCTACCCCGACACCATGAACCGGGGCGCGATCCACGAGATCGAGCAGCTCCGCCCCGACGTCGTGGTGGTGAAGGGCGACCTCACCGCCGACGGCACCGACGAGCAGTACCGCGACTTCCTCGAGTTCTACGGCGAGGCGTTCGGCGACCAGCTCGTGGTCACCCGCGGCAACCACGACGCGTACGGCGGTGCCACCTTCGAGTCCGAGCCCTTCCAGCGGGTCGATCTGCCGGGCGCGGTGCTGGCGGTGCTCGACACCGCGGTGGTGGGCCGGGCCTCGGGCACCGTCACCGGTGCGCAGCTCGAGTGGCTGCACGACCTGGCGGCCGACGCCGACGGGCCGGTCTACGTGTTCGGCCACCACCACGTGTGGAGCCCCGACTCCGGCCCTCGCCCCGACGACTACTTCGGCA
>CAMFLJ010000203.1 GCA_945957335.1 uncultured Actinomycetes bacterium
CGCCTTAGTCTCGTGGGCTCGGAGATGTGTATAAGAGACAGGAGCACTCGAAGGTGCCGGTGCGCTCCATGTCGGTGTGCACGACGACCGCCGTGAACGCCGCCGGGTCGACCTCCCCCGGCCACCCCGTGACCTCGACGTACCGGAAGCCGTGGAAGGTGAAGCTGGGCTCCCAGGTCTCGGGCCCACCACCGGCGAGCACGTACCGGTCGGTGGCCGCAGCGCCCCGGAGCGGCGCGGTGGCCAGCTCCCCGTGCTCCAGGACCTCGACGTGGCGGAGCACCACCTCGGTGCCGGCCGGGCCGTCGACGGTGAATCGCACCCACCCCACCAGGTTCTGGCCGAGGTCGAGGATGGTGGCCCCAGACGGGCTGCGGAGGACGTCGACGACGGGGAGCTCCTCGATGCGACGGACCGGGGGCGACAGCGGGACCACCAGGTGGCCCATCCCCGGGTCGAACCGCTCGACCGGGCCCCACCCACTCGCGTCGAAGCCGGGAGCCGACCAACCGGGAACGGCCAGCCGGGCGTCGAACGTCTCGCCGTCGTAGAGGTCGGCCGCGAGGACGGGCCCCGTGCTCGTCCGCCAGTGGTCGTCGGTCGCCACCACCAGCACCGAACCGTCGCTCCAGGTCACCTCGAGCTGGGCGAGCAGGCCGAGCCGGTCGCCGTAGATCGCGCGGCGGCCGTCGAAGCCGAGCTTCCCGCGGTACCAACCGTCGGCCACGACCGCGCCGACCACGTTCGCCCCGGACTGCACGAGAGCGGTCACGTCGTGGGTGTCGTACCGCAGGCGCGACGCGTACGCGCTCCAACCGGGGGCCAGGACGTGGTCGCCCACAGCCACCCCGTTGATCTCGACGGTGTGGACCCCGGCCGAGGTGACATGGAGGCGGGCGCGGACGATCTCGGCGCCCCTCGGCGCGGCGAGCTCGAGCTCGCGGCGGAGGTGGTGGGCGGGGGACGCCCCTGGCGTCGGGGCCGCTGTCGGCGTGATCCAGCTCGCCACCCAGTCGGCCGGGTCGAGCAGCCCGGCCTCGACCGCCAGCGCGTCGCTCCACGGCGACTCGGCCCCGTCGTCGCCTCGCACGCGGACGCGCACCGAGACGACGTCGCGTGACCGCAGGGGCACGGCGGGCCAGGGGCGGAAGACCGAGTCGTCGTCGGCGATCCACCCGGTGGCGCCACCGTCGACCTCGACCTCGTACGCGGCCTGCCGCCATCCGTCGACGTCCGTCTCCGCCCGCCAGGAGAGGCGGGGCGACGCCACCCCGACCACCGCTCGCCCGTACTCGGCCCTGAGACCCACCGTGGTCACGCTCGTCACCGGGGTGCCTCCTGATCGTTGCTGTACGAACGCACAGTACCTACCGTTGCCGGCACGGAAGCCCGGAGGTGGCCAGCGTGTACGTCGAGCAGCTCGTGCAGGACGGCTTCGTCCGGCTGGAAGGCGCCATCGACCCGGCGTTCTGCGAGGAGGTGGTCGCCCGCGCCTTCGAGCGGGAGGGCTGGGACGACCCCACCACGTGGCCGGTCGGGCCCGTGCACCTGCCCGCCACCACCAGCTACGACCTGTCGACGGTCGCTCCGGCCGCGGTCGACGCGCTCGGGCACCTCGTCGGCGGCGTGGGGGCCTGCCGCTTCAGCGACATCCCCGACAACATGATCGTGAACTTCCCCGACCCGGCGGCGACGCCCGCTCCGGCGGCACAGCGCGCTCGCGACCCGGAGGGCTGGCACAAGGACGGCGACTGGTTCCGGCACTTCCTCGACAGCCCCGAGCAGGGCCTGCTCGGCATCGTGCTGTGGCGCGACGTCACCGAGGACATGGGCCCGACCTGCATCGCGTCGGACTCGCTCGCACCGATGGCCGAGCTGCTGCGGGACCATCCCGAGGGGCTGGACCCGGCCGAGCTGAAGGGCCCGGTGCGGGAGGTCCTGGCCGGGTGCCGCGACATCCGGGCGCTCACCGGCCCGCAGGGCACCGTCGTGCTGGCGCACCCGTTCCTGCTCCACACCGCGTCGCCCAACACGAGCTCGACCCCCCGGGTGATCTCCAACACGTCGGTGATGCTGCGCGAGCCGATGCGGTTCGAGGCCACCGACGACCGGGCGTTGACCGACGTGGAGGCGGCCACCTGCCGGCTGCTCGGCGTCGACCGCGCCCGCTTCGAGGCCACGGGACCGCGCCGGAAGGTGGCATCGGAGCGCGAGCGACGCTGGTCGGGACGGCCCTAGGGCCGAGCGACCCCGGGTCGGCCGGACGCGCCGCCGCTCGGCGGTGCCGGGGTCGTCCGCAACGACGACCACCGGCACCGCCGGGAGCTGCATCAGCCCTGCGCGGCCTGCTTCTCGGCCAGCACGGTGGAGTCCTCGGTGTCGAGCACCACGTTGAGGTCGCTGATCCTCAGGGCGCCGTCCTCGACGACCACCGAGCCGTGCACGATGGCGGTCGACAGCGGCGACGGGGTGCCACCCACGATCTGGGTGACCCAGATGTAGGAGCGGAAGTCGGCACTGGTGTCGTCGGCCCGGGTGAGGTGGACGTTCTGGCCGTTGTGGCGCAGCGGGTGCGGGCTGTGGAGGCGGTGGTCGGTCTGCCATGCCAGCACCGCGTCCTTGCCGACGGCGTCGGCGTTGACGAACTCCTCGTAGGCGGTCTTCCCGGTGTCGGTGCGGCAAGAGAAGTGAGCATCGCTCGACCACATCTCGGGCCACTCGTCGAAGAGGGCATTGTCGTACGCGAACCACCACTTCAAGATGAGCTGCTGCGCGTCGGCTGGCTGGATCATTCGGTTGTCCCCCTTGGTGATCGGACGGCTCAGGCCGCCGGGATCTCGAGCCACTCCGTGGTCGGAGCGATCGTGTAGCTGTCGACCACGGCACGGATGAAGTCCTTGTCGTGGAACGGGTCGGACGGCTCGGCCACCTTGGTGCCCTTCGCCCGCATGTCGGCGATCAGGCGGCCGACGGCCTCCTCGACGGTGATGTCGTCGGTGTGGTCCATCACCTTCCTCAGCTCGTCCATGTCCGAGTACACCTCGGCGTTCCAGTGGACGAGCAGGCGCAGGTCGTCGGGCTGGTAGGTGTGCACGGCCTCGCCGTCGGTGAGGATCCGCCACGTCGCGCTGCCGGCGTCCCAGCCCATCTCCGAGCGGTGCTTCATGTTCGCCACCGGAGGCGAGTCCCACGCGCCGACGGGGTCGCCGCGATGGAACATCATCTCGTTCTGCACCACCACGCCCTTGTTCCAGAGCGGGTGCTCGAGCACCTTCGGCTCACCCATCGGGCCGTCGGGCCAGTAGCTGAACGTGCCGTTCTCCCCGAGGTACCACCAGGTGATGACCTGGGCCATCTTCACGAGGTACTCGGTGAAGAGGCCCGACTTGGCCATGCAGTTCATGAGCCACACGGGAGCGTTCTCGTAGCGGATGCCCCGGAAGGTGACGCCGTCGAGGTGCGAGGGCGGCGGACCGAACGCCGGGTGGGGGCCGCAGATGTTGAACAGCATCATCGTGGGCTTGGCGTAGGCGGCGTCCCAGTAGTCCTTGACCAGGTCGAGGAAGCCGTCGTTGTAGAAGCAGTCGTTGAGCTCGGGGAAGAACGACACCGAGTTCTGGCCGAAGAAGCCCCGGAACTGGGGCGCCGCGATGTCGTCGAGGGTGAGGTCGAGGTCGTCGGGGATCACCCCGGTGACGGTGGCGATCAGCTCCTCGACCGACTCGAAGTGGTGCGAGGCGATGGTGGGCCAGGGGCCCTCGCGCTTGATCACGTCGAGCATCCGGGCGTGCTGGTCGTCGGTGTACACGCCCTGCAGCACCCGCGGCGGGGCCACCGGCCGCAGCGCCTGGTTCATCTGGTCCTCGTACGCACCCATCAGTGACCTCCTCGAGACTCGCCGCAATATAGCGCTGTTATCTTCCGATGCCCGCGCGAACGCTGGCGCCCACGAGATAGCAGCGTTATATTCTTCTCGGCACGCTGTCGCGGCGTGGCCGGGACGAGGGGGTTGCGATGACGCCGACGAACGACGAGATGGCAGAGGTCCTGAAGCCGATCGCTCCACCGAGGGTGATCGAGGGCGTCTACACCGACGACCAGTACGAGCGCATCCTGCGGATGATCCAGACGAAGGGCCCGTGGCCGACCATCACGGCCCACCACTTCGACACGGTCGAGGAGCTCGTGGCCACCTCCACCGGCGTGGTGCCCGAAGGGCTGAACCTGACCCTCGACGACGTGGCCACCGGCCACTTCCGCGGGTACATCGCCAACGGCTCGACCTGCTTCCAGACCGAGATCGAGGACTGCTTCTACAACTTCAAGTTCCTCGACCTCGTGCGTGACTACTGGGGCGTGCCCTATGCCCAGCCGACGCACATGCTGTTCAACCTGTGCGGCCCGCACCACAGCGGCCTGAACTCCCACCTCGACGCCGTGCAGTTCCGGGGCGTCCGGATGCACAACTCCCCCGTGTGGCTCCAGAACGTGATGGGCAAATCGGGCCTGTTCCAGGACCACCTGGTGAAGATGGCCCAGGTCATCACCTGGTGGTACCTCGGTGAGAACGGCACGTTCACGTACTGGCCCGACGGCCCCCACGGCCAGCCCAAGGTGCTCGACCACCCGCTCTGGAACAAGGGCGTCGTGGTGCAGAACGAGCTGATGTTCCACCGCGGCGACCCCGTCGGCCGGCCCGAGGAGCGAGACATCCCCGGCCTGAAGCACCGCTCGATGCTCGGCTACGACGCCGACCGGGACGACTGGGCCATCACCACCGACGGCGAGGTGATCCGCCGCTACCAGCCGAGCGAGATGCGCCTGCTCGTGCACTGGAGCGCGGAGCTCTACGCCGACCGCGAGGAGGCCGAGAAGGCCGCCGACCACAGCGACGACCTGACCTTCGACATGGTGTTCGAGCGACTGCTCGCCGACATGCGCGCCAAGGGCGTGCAGGTGGCCGACCCGACCGACCCGCTGCACGACACCGACTTCGTGCGGGCGCTCATCGCCACCTACACGATCGCCCCCACCACCGACTGGCTCAGCGCCGCCTGAGCCCCGGCACCCACCGTCCCACCGGGGCCGCGCCCGACCGGGCGCGGCCCTTCACGTCCGCAGGAGACCAACGCATGACCGCCAACAACCCATTCGACCTCACCGGCAAGGTCGCCATCGTCACCGGCTCGACCAAGGGCATCGGCCGCGCCATGGTCGAGGGCCTGGCCGCCGCCGGCGCCGGCGTGGTGGTCAGCTCCCGCAAGCAGGAGCTCTGCGACGAGGTCGCCGAGGAGGTGCGCGCCGCCACCGGTGCCGAGGTGCTGCCCCTCGCGTGCCACGTCGGTGACTGGGAGGCGATCCCTGCGTTCGTCGAGCAGGTCCGCGCCCACTTCGGCCGCATCGACGTGCTGGTCAACAACGCCGGCATCAACCCCGCTCCGGTCACCGCCAGCGAGATGACCCTCGACTACTGGCGCAAGGTGTTCTCCGTGAACCTCGAGGGACCGCTGCGCCTGAGCCAGCAGGTCGCCCCGATCATGCGCGACGGCGGCGGCGGCTCGATCGTCAACATCGGCACCATGGCCGCCTACGGGCCCGGGCCCAACATCTGCGCCTACGGCGCGTCGAAGGCCGGCCTCAAGAACCTCACGCGGGCCATGGCCATGGAGTGGGCCGACTGGGGCGTGCGGGTCAACATCCTCAGCCCCGGGCCGTTCATGAGCGAGATGCTCGCCGGCGCCGCCGCCCGCAGCGAGATCGACTACCTCGCCATGGTGTCGAGCGGGACGCTCCTCAAGCGGGTGGCCGACCCGTCCGAGATCGTCGGCCCGGTGCTCTACCTCGCCAGCGACGCGTCGTCCTTCGTCACCGCCGACGACATCTCCGTCTCCGGCGGGATGATGAAGTGACAGCCTGAGCCGACCACGAGATCGAGGGGGACCGATGGGCGAGCTGCAGGAGCGCAACCGGGCGTTGGTGCTCGAGTACATGGACAAGTTCCGGACCTTCGACCCGGAGCAGTACTACCCGTACCTGGCCGAGAGCCCCACCTACCGGGCCGGCGCCAACACCTACCAGGGGCGCGAGGCGTTCAAGCGCAACACCGACGCCGGCAAGCTCCTCTACCCCGAGCCCGAGAGCGCCACCAACGAGACGCTCGCGGTGCTCGCCGACGGCGACTGGGTCGCGGTGCTGCTCGTCCGCCGGGCCAAGACCAACAAGGTCGACGACTACGAGAACGTCTACGCCATGTTCTACGAGGTCATCGACGGCCTGATCCACACCCAGGTCGAGATGCTCGACTTCCGCGTCTCCACCGACGCGTTCGACCTCTCCGTGCTGTCCGCACTGGAGAGCTGAGGAGGAACCGTGCCCACCACCATCGGCAACGTCGCCCTGAACGTCTCCGACCTCGAGCGCTCCGAGCGCTTCTACGTCGACGTGCTCGGCCTGGAGGTGATGGCGCGCATCGAGACCCCCGACGTGCGGGAGGTGCTGCTCGGCTCGTCGGCCGGTGGGTCGCAGCTGATGCTCGCCTTCCACACCGACGGGCGGCCGGTGGAGGCGGGAGGCGGCATGTGGAAGGTCTACGTCGCCACCGACGACTCCGAGGGCCTGTTCCGCACCGCCGTCGCGGCCGGGGCCGAGCCCGTCGAGGAGCCCCGCCACCTCGAGCAGTTCAAGGTGACGATCGCGTTCATCCGCGACCCCGACGGCCACCTCCTCGAGCTCGGCCAGCAGCACACCTAGCGCAGTGAGGGGCCCGGAGAGCCGTCGCCGTGGGCCAGAATGCGACGACCCCGAGAGCGAGGCACGCCGTGGCAACCTCCCCCACCCCTGCGAAGCGCCGGCCGCCGGTGCGCACCAGCGCCAAGGCCGTCGCCACCCGTGCCGCCCTGGTGGAGCTGGCCGCCCAGATGTTCTC
>CAMFLJ010000204.1 GCA_945957335.1 uncultured Actinomycetes bacterium
TGCGAGGTCCGCTCGGGCATCTCGTCGGGAGTGCGCGCGTCGTCGCCCTCGCCGTCGGCCGTGTCGTCGGCGCCGTCGCGAGGAGCGCCGGAGCGGTTGCGGTTGCGGCCCCCGCGAGACCCGCGGCGGCGCTTGGAGCGCGGTGCGCCACCCTCGCCCGAGCTGGCGTCACCGGAGGCGGAGCCGGTCTCGCCGGAGCCGCTCCCGGCATCACCGGAGCCAGGGCCGGCGGGACCGGAGTCGGCGCGCTGGCTCGACCCGCCCTCGGAGGGGGCGTCGCGCTCGACGCGAGGCGCCGGCGATGCCGCGGGGCGATCGCCGGCCGGGGCCGACGGCACCGGCTCAGGCCGCGAAGGTGCGGCCGATGCGGCGGGAGGCGTCGACGGGGTGGTGTCGCCGGAGGGGCCGGGGCTCGGGGCCGGTGCCGGGCTCGGGCGGGAGGGCTCGCCGGGAGTGGCGGGCGAGCCGTCGACCGTGGGGTCGGTCATGGAGGGGTTCCCTTCTCATGGGGCGCCAGCTCCTGCCGGCGCCAGGGACGGCGCGCCCGGCGAGAGGGGCTCTCGCGTCGCGCCGTCGGAGGTGATCCATTGGTGGGTCCTGCGGACCCGGCCCTCGGTGAGGGGCGGGTCGAAGGCGGCCAGCAGCTCTGCGGGCCGCACCGAGCGGGGTTGGGTGGCCAGTCGGGCCTCGAGGACCGCGCCCTGCTCGGGGGCGTCGGGGGGTGTCGCGCCGATCACCGAGAGCTCGAGGATGCCGGGACGGAGGTCGTCGGACACCTTCTTGCCCTTGCGCTCCCGGACGACCGGGAGCTCGGTGGCGGCGAGGAGGGCGTCGGCGGCGGCGGTGAGCGCCTCCGGCGACGAGCCCGGCACCTCGATGACCCAGCTGCAGGAGGTCACGGCCTCCTGCAACGAGTCCTCGGAGCGGTCGATGACAGCGACGGCTTCGACGTCGATGCCGGGCGGGAGCAGCGGCGAGAGCCGCTCGGGCAGCGCCCCGAGATCGACCGACGAGCCCTCGGGCTCGGTGAGGTCGACGTCGAGGTACTCCCCCAGCGACTCGTGACCGGTGGAGAGGGCCAGGCCGAAGTGGACCTTCGGGCGGGGCGAGAAGCCCTCGGTGCTGGCGACGGGGAGCTCGGCGCGGCGCAGGGCCCGCTCCCAGCAGCGCGCGATGTCGCGGTGGCTGGTGAAGCGGACCTTGCCGAGCTTGCGGTAGCGGAGCCGGATCCTCATCGGACGGCCGCCGGTCCGACGGGCTCGGGCTTGCGAGCGAGGAGGCTGACGGGCACCGACGAGCTGGAGAGGTCCTGGCCGGTGCCCTGCGACCCGCCCGCGGGCGGGGTGGCCGAGGCCACGATGTGCTCGATGGAGTAGCCGGTGCACGCCCCGCAGTCGTAGCAGGGGGTCCAGCGGCAGTCGGGGAGGCCGACCTCGGCGAGGGCGTCGCGCCAGTCCTGCCAGAGGAAGTCCTTGTGGAGGCCGGCCGAGAGGTGGTCCCACGGCAGCACCTCGTCCTCGGTGCGGTGGCGGTGGACGTACCAGTCGAGGTCGAGCCCGTGGTTGGCCATGGCCTCCTGCCAGAGCGCGAGGTCGAACTTCTCGCTCCACTCCTGGAAGGTGCCGCCCCGGCGCCACACCTCTTCGATGACCGGGCCGAGGCGGCGGTCGCCGCGGCTCATGAGGCCCTCGACGTGGGTGGCCTTGGGGTCGTGCCACTTCACGTTCACGCCGTGGTTGCGGCGGGTGTCGTCGCGCAGGAGGTTGATCTTGCGGCGCAGCTCCTCGACCGTGTTCTGCCCGAACCACTGGAACGGGGTGAACGGCTTGGGCACGAACCCACCGAGCGACACCGTCACCGACGGGCTCTTGGTGTGGCCCTTGCCGAGCTCGACGCAGTTGCGGGCCAGCTCGCCGATGCCGAGCGTGTCCTCGTCGGTCTCGGTGGGCAGGCCGGTGAGGAAGTACAGCTTCACCCGGCGCCAGCCGTTGGCGTAGGCGGCGTCGACCGCGCTGTAGAGGTCTTCCTCGCGGATCAGCTTGTTGATGACCTGGCGCATGCGCCACGTGCCGGCCTCGGGGGCGAAGGTGAGGCCGGTGCGGCGGGCCTTCTGCAGCTGGGTGGCGATGCCCACGCCGAAGGCGTCGACGCGCAGGCTGGGGAGCGACACCGACACCGGCGGGCCCTGGTCGGTGCTCTTCACGATGTCGCCGACCAGGCTCTCGATGCCCGAGTAGTCGGCGGTGGAGAGCGACGTGAGGGCGACCTCGTCGTAGCCGGTGCGCTTCAGCCCGTCGGCCACCATGGTGCGGACCTGCTCGGCCGGTCGCTCGCGAACCGGGCGGGTGATCATGCCGGCCTGGCAGAAGCGGCAGCCCCGGGTGCAGCCCCGGAAGACCTCGACGTTGAGCCGGTCGTGCACGACCTCGGTGATCGGCACCAGCTGGTTGCGCGGGTACGGGAAGTCGGCCAGGTCGGGCACGGTGCGCTTCTCGACCTGGGCGGGCACGTCGGGGTAGCGCGGCGAGGTGGCCACCAGGAAGGGGCCCTCGTAGGTGCACTCGTACATCGACGGCACGTAGACGCCCGTGATGTGGGAGAGCTCGCGCAGCACGTGCTCGCGGCTGCCCTCGGAGCGGCCCGACGCCTTCCAGGCACCGATCACCTCGGTGATCTCGGCGACGATCTCCTCGCCGTCGCCCAGCACCACGAAGTCGAGGAAGTCGGCGATGGGCTCGGGGTTGTAGGTGCAGTGCCCACCCGCCGCCACCAGGAGGTGCTCGGGACGCCGGTCGGCCGCCCGCACGGGCACGCCGGCGAGATCGACCATGTTGAGCAGGTTCGTGTAGGTCAGCTCGGCCGAGAGGTTGAAGCCCAGGACGTCGAAGTCGGACGCCGGGCGGTGGGTGTCGAGCGAGAACAGGGGCAGGTCACGGGCGCGCAGGAGCTCCTCGAGGTCTCCCCAGGGGGCGTAGGTGCGCTCGGCCACCGCATCGGGCCGCTCGTTGAGGATCTCGTACAGGATCTGCAAGCCCTGGTTGGGCAGGCCGATCTCGTACGTGTCCGGGTACGCGAGCAGCCACGCCACCTTCTCCGGAGAGTGGTGAGGGCGCTGCGCACCGTCCTCGAGGCCGATGTAGCGAGCGGGCTTCGCGACCTTGCCCAGCAGGGGTTCCAGCTGGGGCCACATGCCGTTCATCCGGGTGGATGCTACCGGCTGACGCCCTCGCTACCGGAACCGGCGCATGTGGACGTTCAGGACCAGCCCGATGGCCGCGAAGGCCGTGATGGTCGACGAGCCACCCGAGCTCAACAAGAGCAGTGGGATGCCGGTGACCGGCATGATCCCCATGGCCATGCCGACGTTCTCGAACACGGAGAACGCGAACATGGCCAGGACGCCGATGCAGACGTAGGTCCCGAAGGGGTCACGGGCGATCTGGGCGATGCGCCAGGTGCGGTAGCAGAGCACCCCGTAGAGCCCCAGGACCACCGCCGATCCGATGAACCCGAACTGCTCGGCCACCGACGTGAAGATGAAGTCGGTCTCCTGCTCGGGCACGAAGCCGAGGCGGGTCTGGGGGCCCTGGAACAGGCCCTGGCCCGACACTCCCCCGCTGGCGATGGCCGTCTTCGACTGGTCGATGTTGTAGACGGCCGGGTTCGACTTGTCGTCGGGGTTGGCGAAGGCGGTCAGGCGGTTGACCTGGTACTCCTTCAGGATCGGCGAGTTGAGCACGCCGACCACGCCGACCACGCCCAGCACGGCGAGGATCGCCAGGTACTTCGTCGGCACGCCGCCCACCACGAGCAGGGCGATGGTGATGATGCTGAGGATCAGCACCAGGCCGAGGTCGGGCTGCAGCATGATCAGCGCCATCGGGAACCCGGCCACGGCGAGCAGGGCCACCAGCCGGCGCAGGTCGATGTCGCCCTTCCACTCCGACAGCAGGAAGGCCAGGGCCCCGATCAGCGACAGCTTCGAGAACTCGGCGGGCTGGAGCTGGAACGGGCCGAGGGCGAACCACGCCTGGGCGCCCTTCGACTGCGAGCCGAGGGGCGAGATCACCAGCACGAGCAGGCCGGTTGTGGCGGCGTAGAACAGCCAGGCCCAGTCGTGGAGCTTGTGGTAGTCGACGAAGGCGATCACGCCCATCACGCCCACGCCGATGAGCACGAACGCCGTCTGGCGCACCAGGTAGGCGTCGCCGAAGCGCGACTTGGTGGCGGCGTAGACGGCCACGATGCCGATGACGGCGAGGGCCAGCGAGCAGAAGAGCAGCACCGGGTCGAGGTGGCGCAGCGGCGCGGTCGGGTCGCGGCGGCTGCGGTTGGAGTCGTGGCGCGAGATCGAGCGGGGCAGCATCAGTCGACCTTGGCCGGCGGCACGAAGGTGTAGGGCGTGGCGGGCTGGCCCGACAGGAACTCGTAGATGTGGCGGGTCACCGGCGCGGCGGCCTCCGAGCCGAACCCGGCCTCCTCGAGCACGGCGGCGACGGTCCAGCGGGGGTCGTCGGCCGGGGCGTAGGAGGCGAACACCGAGGTGTCGGCCTTGCCCTGCACCTGGGCGGTGCCCGTCTTGCCCACGATCTTGAACGTGCTCTGGTTGAACGACGAGAAGGCGCTGGCGGCCGTGCCCGAACGCGTCACGCCGGAGAGGCCCTCGACGATGGGATCACGGGTGCCCGGCGGCAGCTCGACGGTCGAGCGCACGACGGGGTCGATCACCCGCAGCACGTCGGCCGTGTCGGGATCGTCGACCGGGATGCCGATCTGGCTCGACGGGCGCAGCACCCGGTTCACCACGTGGGGCTGGTAGACGGTGCCGCCGTTGGCGAGGGCGCTGTAGGCCCCGGCCAGCTGCATCGGCGTGACGGCCACGACGTTCTGGCCGATGGCCAGCTGGATGCTGTCGCCGGTGTACCAGCTGGTGTCGTTCGGGTAGGCCTGCGGGTACTTCTGGTGCAGGGCCTTCTTCTCGTCGGGTGTGAACACGAACCCCGACGACTCGTTGGGCAGGTCGATGCCGGTCGAGGCGTCGAAGCCGAACGAGGTGGCCGTCTTCTGGATGTCGGTCGTGCCGTCCATCCGGTCGCCCAGGTAGTAGAAGAACACGTCGGACGACACCGTGAGCGCCCTCGGCAGGGCGATGTAGCCGTTGGCGCCGGTGGAGTTGAACCGGGTGGGCGGGTCGCCGACCTCGTAGTAGCCCTTGTCGTTGACGGTGTCGCGCGCCGTGATGATGCCGTTGTCGAGCGCGGCCGTGGCGGTCACGAGCTTGAAGGTCGAGCCCGGGGCGTACTGGCCGGTGATCGAGCGGTCGATCAGGGCGCTCACGCCGTCGGTGTCGGACAGCTCGGCGTAGCGCGCCTGGCTGATGCCGTTGACGAACTCCGCCGGGTCGTAGCTGGGATAGGTGGCCATGGCCACCACCCCGCCGTTGTTCGGGTCCTGCACGACCACCGAGCCGGCCGGGGCGTTTTTGCGGTAGACGCCGAAGTTGTCGCGCTGCTGGCCGCCGCGCACCACCCGCAGCTGCTCGCGCAGGGCCTCCTCGGCCTTCATCTGCACGTCGATGTCGATGTTGAGCTGGATGTCGCTGCCGGGCCGAGGGGCCTGGTAGCTGACCTTGCGCACCGGGCGGTTGTTGGCGTCGATCTCGATCTCTTCGGTGCCCGGGGTGCCGCGCAGGTCCTTCTCGTAGGCGGCCTCGACCCCGGCCAGTCCGATGGTGGAGTCGGGCTGGTACTCCTTCTTCACCCCGTCGGGGTCGACCCCCGGGTCGTTCTTCACCTTGGCGAGGGTCTCGGCGTTGATGCGGCCCACGTAGCCCAGGATGTTGCCGGCGACGCTCGGGTAGTTGTACTGGCGCACCGACTCGCGCTCGACGCCCACCGACGGGTACTCGGCGGCCCGCTCGGACAGGTAGACCATCAACTCCTCGGTGACGTCGCTGGCCACCGGGACGGGCTGGAGGTCGTCGTACTGCTTGTCGGCCAGCCTGGCGTCGAGCGCCTCGGTCTTGGTGAGGGTGCCGAAGTCGGTGAAGGTGGCGGCGAGCTTCGACACCAGCGCCGCCTGCTGGTCCTTCGGCAGCTTCCTGAGCGCCGTCCGGTCGACGGTGACCACCAGCGAGGTGCGGTTGTCGACGATCACCTTGCCGTTGCGGTCGAGGATGCGGCCCCGGGGCGCCTCCACCGCCACCGTGCGGGTGCGGTTGGCGGTGGCCTGCACCTCGAGCGAGGGCGCCTCCATCACCTGGAGGTACCAGAGGCGGGCGAAGAGCGCGGCGAAGCAACCGATGACCACCACGCCGATGACGCTCATCCGGAGCCGGGGGGAAGCGGTGTCCATGGGTCAGGCGGGGGCCGCGCCGGAGGGGCCGGCCTGAGTCGGTTCGGAGGTCTGGAGGGCGCGCACGACCCCTCCAGTCCAGCAGACGGGCGGGCTCAGCGCATCGCGGGGCGCAGGTGGTCGGCGTCCTTGTCGGCCCAGCGGCACGCCCGGGCGAACGGGAGCACCAGGATCGCGGTCGACACCGCCACCACCGCCATGACCACCAGGAGGTGGCCGCCGAGCATCTGGGCCTGCCCCAGCAGCGTGCCCAGCAGGGCGAACGCCCCCACCCCCACGACCGCGCTCACCGCGGCGGTGGCCACCGTGAGCCAGCGGGCCGAGCGGACCAGCGAGGTCTCGATCGCCCCGGCCATGGCACCCGCCACCAGGTAGCTGATCGCGCCGAGGCCGAACGGGGTGGTGACCATGAGGTCGAGGGCCAGCCCGCAGCAGAACCCGACGGTGGCGCCCCGCTCGGTGCCGCTCACCACACCGGCGGCCACGGCCAGGATCAGCAGGATCCCGGTCCGAATCCCCGCGCGGATCAGCT
>CAMFLJ010000205.1 GCA_945957335.1 uncultured Actinomycetes bacterium
GTCGACGACGTGGTGGTGGTCGGCGCCTCGGTGGTGGTCGTGGTGCGCGGCCGGGTCGTGGTGGTCGTGCGCGGCTGGGTGGTGGTCGTGGTGCGCGGCGTGGAGGTGGTCGTCGTCGGCGCCGTGGTGGTCGTGGTCGGCGCGGCCGTGGTGGTGGTCGTCGGCGGCTCGGTGGTGGTGCTCTGGGCCCCCGCCGGACCGGCCATCGCCCACACCGATGCCGCGGCCACCACGATCAGGGACGCGCCGAGCACGGCGAACGTGCGGGCTCGGCGTTGATCGGTGGGCGTGCGCACTGCGGGCGGGCTCCCGGGGGACGGTCGGCCGCCCGGGGGGACGTGCCGCTGCGGCGTCACACTACTTCCGGGTGGGGCCGCCCCACGGCCACCCGGAGCACCCCGTCGACCCCGCTCACCTCTGGTGGCGGGGGCACGAGTAGGTGGTGCGGCCGCCGATGGTGCGCCGGTCGAGCAGCGCCCCGTCACGGGGGCACGCACCGCCTCGGCGCCGGGCGTCCTGGAGGTCGCCGGTGTGCGAGCCGCCCCTCTCCCCCAGCACCTCGAGCGTGGTGCCCAGGTGCTGGTGCAGGCGCCGCACCTCGGCCGGCGAGAGCGACGACGCGGGACGGGCCGGGTCGAGGCCCGCTCGCCACAGCAGCTCGTCGGTCAGCAGGTTGCCGAGCCCGGCCAGGCGCGCCTGGTCCATCAGCCGCGCCTTCAGCGGTGCCTCGCTGCCGGCCACGATCCGGCCCAGCTCGGCCCGGCCCACGTCGGCGGCGTCGGGGCCGAGGCGCTCCTCGTCGGGGTCGAGCTCGACGCCCCCGAGGCGGCGCGGGTCGCGCAGGCGCAGCGCGGTGCCCCCGTCGAAGTGGACGACGAAGCGCTCCCACGCCGGGTCCTTGCGGTGCGAGGCGTACTGGAGCTGGTCGATGGCGTCGACACCGTCGAGCTCGAGCACGCCCGTCATCCCGAAGCGCAGGCCGAGGGTGGGGCCGTCGTCGCTCGTGTCGAGCAGCAGGAGCTTGCCCCGGCGGCGGTCGGCCACGAACCGGCGACCGACGAGCGCGTCGACGACCTGGTCGGCGGTGGCACCGCCCTTCAGGAACCACGCGTCGGGGGCGTCGACGGCCACGATCGGGCGCCCGAGCGACGCCGCCGCGGCGCGGCGGTACACCTCGACCTCGAGCATCTCGGGCACGGCGAGGCCCCCTGCCCGTCAGGCGCCGATGCGGGCGAGCGCCTGCGCGACGTCGGCCACGAGGTCGTCCGGGTGCTCGAGGCCGATCGACACGCGGATCGTGCCGGGGCCGATGCCGCTGGCCTCCAGCTCGCCCGGTGTGAGGTTCACGTGGGTGGTCGACGCCGGGTGGGTCACCAGCGTCTCGGGGCCGCCCAGCGACGTCGCCAGCTGGGCGATCTCCAGCGCCTCGACGAACGTGCGGCCCGCCTCGAGCCCGCCGACCAGGTCGAAGGTGAGCAGACCGCCGGGCAGCGCCATCTGGCGCGACGCGAGCTCGTGCTGCGGGTGCGACTCGAGGCCCGGCCAGCGCACCTCGCCGACCTCGGGCCGACCCTCGAGGAAGCGGGCCACCGCGCCGGCGTTGGCGCTCTGGCGCTCGAGGCGCACCCCGAGGGTGCGCAGGCCCCGCAGGCCGTTCATGGCGTCGAAGGGCGACGCGTTGGCGCCCTGGAGCACGGCGAAGGAGTAGAGCCAGTTGACCAGCTCGGCCTCGCCCGCCACCACCCCGAGGGTGGCGTCGTTGTGCCCGGCGATGGCCTTGGTGGCCGAGTGCACGACCAGGTCGACGCCGTGGTCGAGCGGGCGCTGGATGAGCGGCGTGGCGAAGGTGGAGTCGACGACGGTCATCGGGCCGGCGATGGCGCCGATCTCGTCGAGGTCGACGATGTCGAGGCGCGGGTTGGCCGGCGTCTCGGCGATCACGAGCGTGGTCTTGCCGGGGATCACCGCAGCCGCGAACGCACCCGGCTCGGTGGCGTCGACGAACGTGACGTCGATGCCGAAGCGCGGGCACACGGTCTGCAGCAGCATCTGGGTGCCGGCGTAGATCTGGCGCTGGGCGACGATGTGGTCACCGGTCGAGCACAGCCCGAGCACGACCGCGCTGATGGCCCCCATGCCGGACGCGAACGCGCGGGCGGTCTCCGCTCCCTCGAGCTGGGCGATGGCGTCCTCGAAGCCGGCCACCGTGGGGTTGCCGTAGCGGCTGTAGAAGCGCGCCGCACCGACACCGGTGGCCATCCGTCGCCCCTCCTCCACCGTCGGGGTGACGAAGGTGGTGGTGGCCCACAGGATCGGGGCCAGCGCGGTGTCGTTGTCGGCCCGCCCGGCACGGATCGCCCGCGTCTCGGGGTGCAGTGCGGGGGTGCCGGCATCGGCGTCGGTCATCGGTCGCCCTTCTCGATGGAGTGCAGGAACGGCACGAGCGCGTCGCCCACAGCGTCGCTCTCGAGGAGGAACGCGTCGTGGCCGTCGGGGCTCGAGATCTCCACGTGGGTGGCCTCGCCGCCGAGCGACGCGACCGTCTCGTGGATCAGCTCCTGCTGGTACGGGGGGTAGAGGGTGTCGGAGTCGATCGCCAGGGTGAGCACCGGCGCGGTGATGCGGGCCAGCGCCCGCTCCATGCCGCCGCGACCACGGCCGACGTCGTGGAGGTCCATCGCCCGGTTGATGACGAGGTAGGAGTTGGCGTCGAAGCGGCGCACCAGCTTGGCGCCGTGGTAGTCGAGGTAGCCCTCGACGTCGAAGCGCTGCCACGGCGTGAACCGGTCGTCGATGGGGTCGAGGTGCTTGCGCCCGAACCGCTCGTTGAACACCTGCTCGGTGCGGTAGCTGATCTGGGCGGCCTCGCGCGCGATCGCCAGCCCCAGGTGGGGGCCGTCGCCGGGCTCGGCGTCGTAGTAGTCGCCGCCGCGCCACCTCGGGTCGAGGACGATCGAGCTGCGCTGCACGCTCGAGAGCGCGATCTGCTGTGCGCTGGCCGCCGCGGTGGTGGCGATGGCGGCCACCGCGCGCACCCGCTCCGGGTACATCACGCCCCACTCCAGGGCCTGCATGCCGCCCATCGAGCCGCCGACCACGGCGAGCCAGCGGTCGATGCCGAGGTGGTCGGCCACGGCGGCCTGGGCACGCACCATGTCGCGGATCGACACCACCGGGAAGGTCGAGCCGTAGGGCCGACCGGTGGCGGCCTCGATCGACGAGGGGCCGGTGCTGCCCTGGCACCCGCCGAGGACGTTGACGCACACGACGAAGAGGCGGTCGGTGTCGAGCGCCCGGCCCGGGCCGATCAGGCTGTCCCACCAGCCTTCGGTCGGATGGCCGGGGCCGCTGCGGCCGGCGGCGTGGCTGTCGCCTGTGAGGGCGTGGCACACGAGCACGGCGTTGGCCGCGTCGGCATCGAGGGTGCCCCAGGTCTCGTAGGCGGCGGTGACGTCGCGCAGCGAGCCGCCGCCCTCGAGCACGAACGACCGCTCGGTCGCGAAGGTGTGGAACTTCCGATCGCCCGCGGGATCGCCCGGCCGCCACGCCCCGGAGGCGGGCAGCAGGTCGGCGCTCAGGGGCGCCCGACGGGTCGGATCGGTCATCGTGCTCCTCGAACTCTTGGTTGCCGCCACCGAACGGTGGAGGCCGCATCCCCGCCGTGGAGGCGGGTTGGCACCTTGGGTGTTCGCCCCAGGTTGCCGGACCCGGAGAACCGGGCCACTCGTGATGTGACAGCAATGGTGCCCGTGCGGCACCCGCTGGTGCAAGAACCATCGGCACCGGGGCCGTCGGGGTGGAGGGTTTCGCGATCCGAGGGCCGACCGTGGCCACGCGCCGCCGCCTGGGCCGATCTCTTGTCAGATCGGGTGACAGTTCCTAGGCTCGCGCCATGACCGACGCCTTCGTGACCCCGACCGCCGAGCAGCTCGAGGCCGTGGCGGCGTCGCCGGAGCAGGGCCCGGTCGTGATGCTGAACCTGCTCCGCTACAACGACCGTGCCAGCGACGGCAGCGACCGCACCGGGCGCCAGGCCTACATGGACTACGCCTCGCACGTCGTGCCGATGGTGGTGGCGCTCGGCGGCTCGATCGTGTTCCAGGGCGAGGCCGGTTCCTCGGTCATCGGACCGGTCGACGAGCGCTGGGACGAGGTGGCCCTCGTCCAGTATCCGAGCCGGGCGGCCTTCCTCGGCATGATCACCTCGGCCGACTACCTGGCGATCCACCACCACCGCGAGGCCGCCCTGGCCGACAGCCGCCTCGTCCCCATGACGCCCGGCGGGTTCTGACCTCGTCGCACCGCCGCACGATCGGGCCGGACGGCGGACCGGAGGGGTCCGGGGCCCCTGACGTGGGCCCTCCTGCGGGACGTACGTTGCGGCCATGGGCAGCGCGATCTCCCGCCCCGACGACCCCGTCCTGAGCTTCCTCGGCGCCACCGGCACCGTCACCGGCTCGCGGTTCCTCCTCGACACCGAGCACGGTCGGGTGCTGGTCGACTGCGGCCTCTACCAGGGCCTCAAGGACCTGCGCGAGCGCAACTGGCAGCCGTTCCCGTTCGACCCGGCGAGCATCGACGCCGTCGTGCTCACCCACGCCCACATCGACCACTGCGGCTCGCTCCCGATCCTGGTGCGCGACGGCTTCACCGGACCGATCCGCTGCTCCGGTCGCACCGCCGAGCTGGCCGCGATCGTGCTGCCCGACTCCGGGCACCTCCACGAGGAGGAGGCGGCGTGGGCCAACAAGCGGGGCTGGTCGAAGCACTCCCCCGCGCTGCCGCTCTACACCGAGGCCGACGCGGTGCGCTCGCTCGACTCGCTGGCGCCGGTGGGCTTCGGCGAGGTCGTCGAGCTCGTGCCCGGGGTGCGGGCGACGCTGCACCCGGCCGGCCACATCCTCGGCTCGTCGGTGGCGCTGATCGAGATCGACGGCGCCGGAGCCGGTGGCGGTGGCGGTGGCGGTGGCGATGGCCCCGTCCGGGTCGTCTTCTCCGGTGACCTCGGACGTCCCCACCACCCGCTGCTGGGGCCGCCGACGTCGCTCGACCAGCTGGCCCCGGACGTCGTCGTGGTCGAGTCGACCTACGGCGGGCGCCACCACGACGACACCTCCGCCCTCGAGCGCCTCGCCGGCGCGATCAGCCGCACCGCGGCCCGGGGTGGCACCGTCGTGATCCCCGCCTTCGCCGTCGACCGCACCGAGGTGCTGCTCCACCACCTGCGCCTGCTGCAGCGATCCGGCGCCATCCCCGACATCCCGATCGCGGTCGACAGCCCGATGGCGCTCGCCTCGCTGCGCGTCTACCGGGACGCGGTGGTCGACGGCTCGCCCGACGTGCGCCGCGAGCTGCTCGACGGGCCCGACCCGTTCACCCCCGACGGGCTGGTCGAGGTGCGCGACGTCGACGGCTCGAAGGAGCTCGACCGCCGCGCCGACCCCAAGATCATCGTGTCGGCCTCGGGCATGGCCACCGGCGGCCGGGTGCTCCACCACCTGGCCCGCTACCTGCCCGACCACCGCTCGGCGATCGTGCTCGTCGGGTTCCAGGCCGCCGGCACGCGCGGGCGCGCCCTGGCCGAGGGTGCCCGCCAGGTGAAGCTGCTCGGCCGCTACGTGCCGGTGCGGGCCGAGGTGGTCGACCTGCCGTCGTTCTCGGTGCACGCCGACCACGACGAGCTGCTGGGCTGGTTGGGCACCGCTCCGGAGCCGCCGTCGGCCGTCTACGTCGTGCACGGCGAGCCCGAGGGGTCGGCCGCGCTCGCCGACGCCGTTGCCGAGCGGTTCGGCTGGACGGCCGTGGTGCCCGAGTACCGCGAGCGGGTCGCCCTCCCCTGATCACGGCGCCCGAACCGCGGCTGGTGCCGCTCTCGATCTTCGTTCTGGCATGCGTCTTGCACCTCTTGGGGTGCAGAACGGATGCCAGAAGGCCAGTTGCGGCTCGCCCACACCCGGCGCTCGGGAGGACTGTCACACGCCCTGCGTAGGGTCATCTGCATGGGTTCGAGCGGGGGTCGCGAGCGGTACGGGGTGGTGGGCCGCGAGGCCGCCGCAGTCGTCGACGCGGTCGCGGCGATGGTCGACGCGTTCGATTCGGATCTGGTCGGTGGGCGTGACGCGATGGATCTGGTCGCGGAGTTCTCGCGGCTCGAGCACCTCGCATCGGGCGGGTTGATGCTCGCGGCGCGCAGGGTCGCCCAGACCGATCTGTGGAAGCGGTCGGGTCACCAGACCGCGGCGCACTGGCTGTCGCAGGTGACGGGCGTGTCGGTGGGTGAGGCGATCGGGTTGTTGGACACCGCCGAGGTCGTCGAGTCCGCCCCCGACACACGTGAGGCATTGAAGGCCGGGCAGGTGTCGACTCGTCAGGCCAAGGCGATTGGCAAGGCCGAGAACGCCGACCCCGGCGCCGCACGACGTCTGCTCGCTGGTGCGGGGACGGCGTCGACGAGGGAGACCGAACGCGAAGCGAACCGGATCGTGGCCGCAGCGTCCATCGAGACACCCGACGAGAAGGCGCAGCGACACCGGGCATCGCGTCGGTTCCGCCACGGGGTGACCGACGACGGGATGGGTTGGGGCAGCTGGTTGCTGCCGATCGCCGAGCACACCAAGGCCGTCGCCGTCATCGAAGGCGAACAGGCGGTGGTGTTCGATCAGGCTCGGGTGGACGGTGTGCGCGAATCGACCGAGGCCTACGCCGCCGATGGGCTGTGCCGGGTCCTCGACCGGGCATCGACGAGAGGCACCATCGGTTCCGACGACGGGTCGATCGACCAGGACTGGTCGTTCGCCAAGGTGATCGTGAAGGTCGACCTCACTGCCCTCGACCTGTCTCTTATACACATCTGACGCTGCCGACGAAGAGGAGAGTGGGGG